>NZ_JBHVYK010000043.1:14259-62704 GCF_042880855.1 Streptomyces sp. NPDC058291 | reverse complement strand
TGCCAACTCCGAAGGCCGGGCGCCCCATTGCGGGGCAACCAAAAAGGTAATGGGGTGAGGGGGGCGGCGCTGCCCGCACGATCCCTCAGCCGCTGATCTCCTTGTGCGCGGAGCCGCCGCCGATGGCGACCTTGCGGGGCTTGGCGCGCTCGGCGATCGGGATGCGCAGGGTGAGCACACCGGCGTCGTAGTCCGCCCTGATGCGCTCGGTGTCCAGGGTGTCGGCCAGCACGACCTGGCGGGAGAAGACGCCGAGGGGCCGCTCGGAGAGCTCCATCTGCACGTCGTCCGCCTTGGTGACGGGCCGCCGTTCGGCCTTGACGGTCAGCATGTTCCGCTCGACGTCGACGTCGATCGCCTCCGGCGAGACGCCGGGCAGGTCGAGGGCGATCACGTACTCCTCGCCCTCACGGTAGGCGTCCATCGGCATGGGCGACGGGCGCGACCAGGTGCCGGGCGTGTGCAGGAGCTGCTGGGTGAGTCGGTCGAGCTCACGGAACGGGTCGGTGCGCATCAACATCGGGAGACACCTCCAGTGTTCGGGTCAGGCACGTAGCTGCCAATGCGGTTCACCTGCCATCGTTGTAACATGTCATCGAAGTGATGACAAGTTGGATGTCATCGACACGATGACAGCGCGCTGGAGGCTCCATGACCACCGACGATCAGCCCGTCCCCCGCGCCCGTGATCTGACGCCGACGTCCTTCCTGGCCGCCGCGGCGCTCCACACCATCCATGAGGCCCTGCACACCGCGCGGACCTCGGCCGAGGGCGGACAGCCGGGCGGGGTGCGGCCGGAAGCGTCCCCCCGTACCGGCTCGGAGCAGGCGCTCGCCGCGCTGCTGATGCTCCGCGAAGTACGCGATCAGCTCGCCGCCTGGGAACCGGGGCTGATCGAAGAAGCCCGCGAGGCGGGAGCCAGCTGGGCGGACCTGGCCCAGCCGCTCGGCGTCTCCAGCCGCCAGGCCGCCGAACGCCGCTATCTGCGCGTACGGCCCGGCAACCCCGGGTCCACGAGCGAGGAACGGGTCCAGGCCACGCGCGACCGCCGCGCCGCCGACCGAACCGTCACCGCCTGGGCCCGCGCCAACGCGGCGGACCTGCGCCGGCTGGCCGGCCAGATCACCGCGCTCGCCGACCTCCCCGCCGCCGCCCGCACCCCCTTGGCCGAACTCGGCGCGGCCCTGGCCGAGGACGACGCCGCCGCCCTCGTCGGACCCCTGGCGGGCACCCGGACGTATCTGGCGTCCGGCCACCCCGACCTCGCGGCCCGCGTCGACGACGTCGCCCGCCACACCGAGGCGCTCCGCCGCAGCAGCGGCGATCAGCGGCGTGCCCCCAGAAGGACACCGGGTCCCTGAGTCGCCGACCGGGGCGTCCGCGCGCCCCGAGGGCCGGAGCCCGGTGGACAGGGGCCCGGACGAGGGCCGGAGCCCGGTGGACAGGGGCCCCGAGGGCGGCGGCCCGCGGACGTCCCTGTTCGCGCGGGCATCGCGGACACTGGACAGGGGACGACCCGACAGGCGAAGACCCGTAAGACCCGAGGGCCCGGACAGCGGAAGACCCGAGCGGGAAGAAGCCGGGCAGCAGGAGAAGCCGGCGGGAGGTACCCGTCGGCAGGAGGGGGGAGCAGGAGAGGGGAGGCCGACCGTGCTGACCACCGTCCGCGAACAGCTGGGACAAGCCCTGTTCCACCGAGTCGCCGGGCCCGACGGACCGGCGAACCGCGCCCGCATCCATGACACGCCGGGCCCGCGGTGGTTCGGGCCGGACCGCCCGGTCCGCACCGTCCACGGCGACGCCTCGATGTTCATCGGCGGCCTGAGCGCCCTGCTCCTGCAGTCCCTGCATCCGCTCGCCATGGCGGCGGTCGCCGGGCACTCCGGCTTCCGCGGGGACCCGTGGGGCCGACTCCAGCGCACCAGCACCTTCCTGGCCGTCACGACGTACGGCACCGCCGAGGACGCCCAGCGCGCGGTCGACCACGTCCGCGGCATCCACGAGCGGATCCGCGGGACGACGGCCGAGGGCGTGCCGTACCACGCGGCCGATCCCCACCTGCTCGGGTGGGTGCACGCGGCCGAGACGGACAGCTTCCTGCGGGCACACGAACGCTACGGCGCCGCTCCGCTGGACGCCGCCGGCTACGACGCGTACGTCGCCGACACCGCGCGGGTGGCGAAGGCGCTGGGGGTCGTCGACCCGCCGCGCGACCGGCGCGAGCTGTCCGAGCGCCTGGCCGCCTACCGGCCCGAACTCAGGGCCACCCCCGAGGCGCGGGCCACCGCCCGCTTCCTGCTCCTGCACCCCCCGGTGCCGCTCGCCGTGCGGCCCTTCTACGGCGGTCTCGCCGCGAACGCCGTCGCACTGCTCCCCTCCTGGGCCCGTCGCATGCTGTGGCTGCCCCGGATACCGGTGGTCGAGGGCCTCGCGGTCCGCCCCACCGGGCAGGTGCTGACCCGCGCCATCCGCTGGGTCATGACCCCGCCGAACCGCACCCGTCCCGAGTGAGCAAAAGGGCGGCCGGCCCGCATCCGGCCCCGTACACGAGGCGGGTGAGCGGGAGTCGGCCCGCCGGTCGGCCTGCGAGCGGTCCCGCACGATGATCTTGCCGATGTTCTCGCCGCGCAGCATGCCCAGGAACGCGTCCACGATGTGCTCGAAGCCGTCGACCACCGTCTCGTCCAGCCGGAGCCGGCCGCTCTGCAGGTGCGGCACGGCGAACCCGTACCACTCGTCCTGCAGTCCCAGGTGGTTGCTCACCAGGAAGCCCTCCATGCGGATGCTCTTCTCGACGATGTCCCGGGGCGCCGCGGGCGAAGTGGCCGACGGGACGGCGGGCCTGGCCATCGCGCCCCTGGGCGGCGGTGCGCCGCCCGCCGCGGGTTGCGGCCCGCCGACGCGTGCCGGGGTGCGCGGCTCCTCGCCGGTCAGTACGGTGGCGTCCTGGTGTTCGATCTCGGACGCAGACGCGAGCTCCGCAAGACGTCGGGGCGCGGGTCGTCGGATGGTGGAGGCGGCATGTCCGGCAAGAAGGCGGCGACTCTGCCGCGCAAGCGGTACGAGAAGGAACTGCTGCGGCTGCAGACGGAGTTGGTGAAGCTGCAGGAGTGGGTGCGGGCCTCGGGCGCTCGGGTGGTCATCGTCTTCGAGGGGCGGGACGCGGCCGGCAAGGGCGGCACCATCAAGCGGGTCGCCGAGCACCTCAACCCCCGTGTGGCGAGCATCGCGGCGCTTCCCAAGCCGACCGAGCGCGAGCGCACCCAGTGGTATTTCCAGCGGTACGTCGGGCATCTGCCCGCGGCCGGGGAGATCGTCCTCTTCGACCGGTCCTGGTACAACCGCGCCGGGGTCGAGCACGTCATGGGCTTCTGCACCAAGGAGGAGCACCAGCGTTTCCTGCGCCAGTGCCCGATCTTCGAACGGATGCTGGTCGAGGACGGGGTGCTGCTGCGCAAGTACTGGTTCTCGGTGAGCGACACCGAACAGCAGGACCGCTTCCGGCGCCGTCTCGAGGACCCGCTGCGACGCTGGAAGCTCTCGCCGATGGACCTGGAGTCGATCACCCACTGGGAGGCGTACTCCCGGGCCAAGGACGAGATGATGGTGCACACCGACATCTCCGAGGCGCCCTGGCACGTCGTCGAGAGCGACGACAAGCGCCGGGCCCGGCTGAACATGATCGCCCATCTGCTGTCGTCCATGCCGTACCGCGAGGTCCCGCCGCCCGTGCTGGAGCTGCCGGAGCGACCGGCGTCGACCGGATACCAGCGCACGCCGCGGGATCTGCAGACCTACGTCCCCGACCACGCGGCGAACCTCTGAGCCGCAGACCGACGCGGACGCCGCCCACCCTCCACCGGGCCACCGCAGGACACCGCAGGCACGGCTCGCCCTGGAAGAGGACAATCGGGGGGTATGAGGCGCCGACTCGCCGACGTGAGCGGGCCCGCCCGGCTGGCCTCGTCGGGCGAGGGTTTCGGCAGGGCCCTGCTGGCGCCGAGGCCGCCGGTGAGCCGGCCGTGGCTGGTCGAGGCGGTCGGCACCGCGGACTGGACGGGCGTCCCGCTGCGGCTGCTCCTGGACGAGGACGCCCCGTGACCTCCCGCGCCGCCGGACCGCTCACCGACATGCGGCGGGCCCGTGCCGGACGGACACTGGGACTGGCGGCGAAGGCCCCGGCCTCGGCCGTCGGCAACAGTCCGAGGTGCGCATGGACGTCGCGCCGCCCGCCCGAGACCTCCCGGACATCGTGCGGTCGACCGTGCGCGACCACCATCGTCAGGGGTGTTCGACATGGGCGGCGACAACGGAGCGGCGCTGGAAAGCCTGCGCGCGGCACTGCGAGGACCGGTGTTCGCGCCCGGGGACGCGGGGTACGACGAGGCGCGCACCGTGTACAACGCCATGATCGACCGGCGTCCGGCCGCCGTGGCCCGGTGCGTCGACGTCGGGGACGTGCGGGCCGCGCTCTCCTTCGCGCAGGACACCGGGACGGACCTCGCGGTGCGCGGCGGCGGGCACAGCGGGCCGGGCCTGTGCCTGATCGACGGCGGGCTCACGCTGGACCTGTCGCCGATGCGCTGGGTGCGCGTCGACCCGGAGGCCGCGACCGCGCAGGTGGGAGGCGGCAGTCAGCTCGGCGACCTGGACCACGCCGCGCACGCCTTCGGTCTGGCCGTGCCGACCGGCATCATGTCGACGACCGGCGTCGGCGGTCTGACGCTGGGCGGCGGCCACGGCCATCTGACCCGCAGGTACGGCCTGACCATCGACAGTCTGCTGTCGGCCGACGTCGTCCTCGCCGACGGCTCGTTCGTCACCGCTTCGGAGAAGGAGCACCCGGATCTCTTCTGGGCGCTGCGCGGCGGGGGCGGGAACTTCGGCGTGGTCACGTCGTTCACGTTCCGGCTGCATCCCGTGGACACGGTCGGCGTCGCGGTGACGCTGTGGCCGGTGGACCGGGCCACGGAGGTGCTCCGCTGGTACCGCGAGTTCCTGCCCGCCGCGCCGGACGAGCTCAGCGGCTTCTTCGCGATGCTGGTCGTACCCCCCGGGCCGCCGTTCCCGGAGCCGATCCACGGGCACAAGATGTGCGCCGTGGTGTGGTGCTACACCGGGGACCTGGCGGCCGGGCGGCTGGAGGAGGTGCTCGCCGTGGTCAACGATCCGGCGCCCCCGGCCTTCCACTTCACCGCGCCGATGCCCTACCCGGCGTTCCAGACCATGTTCGACGCCCTGCTCCCGGCGGGGCTGCAGTGGTACTGGCGCGGCGACTTCTTCGACTCGGTCTCCGACGCCGCGATCGAGGTGCACGGACGGTACGGCGAGGGCATCCCCACCGATCTGTCGACGATGCACCTGTACCCGGTCGACGGGGCGGCGCACCGGGTCGGCCGGGACGACACCGCCTGGGCCTACCGGGACGCCGTGTGGTCCTGCGTGATCGGGGGGATCGACCCCGACCCGGCCAACGCCGAACTGATCCGGCAGTGGTGCGTCGACTACTGGGCCGACCTGCACGAGCATTCCATGGGCGGTTCCTACGTCAACTTCCTGGGGGCGCAGGAGAGCCCGGAGCGGGTGCGGACCACCTACCGCGGGCACTACGACCGGCTGGCCGAGGTCAAGCGCGCCTACGACCCGGACAACTTCTTCCGCGCCAACCAGAACATCCCGCCCGCCGCGGAGGCGGACGACGGGCCGGGCCGGGCCTGGTGAGGGACGCTCCTTGCCGCGGTCGATAATCGGCTGAGCCACAGGCCCGAGCCGAAGGAGAACCGTGCAGGAGCGGACGCAGCAGGACCCGAAGCCCCAGGCCGCGGCATGAGCGGCCCCCGGATCTCGCAACGGGCCGGGGCCGTCGCTCCGTTCTACGCCATGGAGTTCGGCAAGCAGGCCGCCGCGCTGGAGGCCCAGGGGCGTCACGTCGTCAAACTCAGCCTCGGCGAACCCGACTTCGGCGCGCCACCGGCCGTCCTGAGCGCGATGCGCGAGGCCATGGACGGCCGGCCCATGGCCTATACCGAGGCCCTCGGTCTGCCCGCGCTGCGGCAGGCGATCGCCGGGTTCTACGCGCAGCGGCACGAGGTCGAGGTCGATCCGGCCCGGATCGTCGTGACCGCGGGGGCCTCGGCCGCGCTGGTGCTGACCGCCGCCGCGCTGGTCGATCCCGGTGACGAGGTCCTCATCGGCGACCCGTCGTATCCCTGCAACCGGCAGATCGCCGAAAGCTTCGGCGCCCGCGTCGTCCTGGTCCCCGCCACCGCCGGGAGCCGGTTCCAGCTGGACGACGCCTCGGTCCGGGCGAGCTGGACGGATCGCACGCGCGGTGTCATGGTCGCCACCCCGTCCAACCCCACGGGCACGTCGGTTCCGGCCGCGGAACTCGCGGCGATCTGCGACGTCGCCCGGGAGCGCGACGCGTGGCGCCTCGTCGACGAGATCTATCTGGACCTCAGCGACCCGGACGAGCGGGGCCGGCCCCCGCGCAGCGCGCTGTCGTTCGACCCCGACGCCGTCGTCGTCAACAGTTTCTCGAAGTACTTCGGCATGACGGGCTGGCGGCTGGGCTGGTGTGTCGTCCCCGAGTCGCTCGTGCCCGCGATGGAACGTCTGGCACAGAACTACTTCCTCTGCGCGTCCGCCCCTGCCCAGCATGCCGCGCTGGCCTGCTTCACCGCCGAGTCCCTCGCGGTGTGCGAAGCCCGCCGTGCGGAGTTCGCGGAGCGGCGGGCGCTCCTCCTCGACGGCCTGGCGCGCATCGGTCTGCCGGTGCCCGTGCCGCCCGACGGCGCCTTCTACGTCTACTTCGACGTCAGCCGCACGGGACTCACCTCGTGGCAGTTCTGCGAACGGGCGCTGCGGGAGGCGCACGTCGCCCTGACGCCGGGCCGGGACTTCGGCGTGCACTCGGCGCAGACGCACGTCCGTCTGTCGTACGCGGCGTCGGCGGGCGAACTGCGCGAGGGGCTCGACCGGCTGGGCACGTTCGTGGCCGGGCTCTGACATCCGCCCCGGCCCGACGCGCCCCGGTCCGGGCGGTCAGGGGCGCTCGCGCACCGCCGCGTCGAGGAGCGGGCCCAGTTCGTGGGCCACCGTCGTCAGGGCGCGGACGTCGCGCTCCGCACGGGCGATCAGGATCGCTCCCTCCAGCGCGCTGATCATGAGCGTGGCGAGGGCGCCGGCCCGCTCCCCGGGGACGCCGAGATCCGTCAGCGCGCGGGCCACCGGTGCGGTCCAGGCGGCGAACGCGGTGGCCGTCGCCTCCCGGGTGGAGTCGGCGGCCTGCGCGCGGTCCACCGTGGCGGCGGCGACCGGGCAGCCTCCCGCGAAGCCGGCGGCCTCGTACTCGTCGGTCCACTGCCGCACCATCGCGGCGAACAGCGCCGCCGGGGTCGGCTCGGGAAGCGCGGCGAGGAAGCGGGAGACGCGGTTGCCCGCGTACCGGCCGGCCCAGCCCACCGCCTCGTTGACGAGTTGTTCCTTGCCGCCGGGAAAGTAGTGCTGCAGCGAACCGCGCGGCGCGCCCGCGTGGGCGGCGACCTCCCGCATGCCGGTGGCGGCGACCCCGTCGCGCCGGATCAGCTGGGCGGCGCTGAACACCATCCGCTCGCGCGGCCCCCGCTCGGACACCGCCATGTTCGACCTCCACCGACCGCGTCTGCCGCTCCCGACCCGGCCCACTCTATGACGACGGTCATAGAGTGGGCTACTATGACCGTCGTCATAGTCGGGTGCGCCGCCCGCTGCGGCCGCGCGGTGCTCCGCCGTGAGCCGCCACCCATGACCGTTGCCGTGGCCGCTGCCCTGGCCGCTGCCGTGGGCCGGTGGCGCGAGCCGGGAAGGGCGGTGCCTCGTGCACGTCGGTTTCGTCGGACTGGGAGTCATGGGACAGCCCATGGCCCGCAACCTCGCCCGGGCCGGAACGCCGCTGGTGGTGTGGAACCGCACGCCCGAGCGGTGCGAGCCGCTGCGTGCCCTGGGGGCCGAGGTCGCGGCGAGCCCGGACGAGGTGTTCGGCCGGGCCGGGACCGTGATCCTCATGCTGGCCGACGAGCGGGCGGTCGACGACGTGCTGGGGCGCGGCGCCCGCGACTTCGCCGCCCGCGTCGCCGGACGCACGGTGGTGCACATGGGCACCACGTCCGCCGAGTACTCGGCCGGTCTGCAGGACGACGTGCGGGCCGCGGGCGGCCGCTACGTCGAGGCCCCCGTCTCCGGGTCCCGCGTCCCGGCCGAACAGGGTGAACTGGTCGGGATGCTCGCGGGCGACGACGACGCCGTGGCGGCCGTGCGGCCGCTGCTCGCCCCGCTGTGCCGGGAGACCTTCGGCTGCGGTCGGGTTCCGGGCGCGCTGCTGATGAAGTTCTCGGTGAACCTGTTCCTGATCACGCTGGTGACCGGACTGGCCGAGGCGTTCCATTTCGCCGAGCGGCACGGACTCGACCGAGGTCTGCTGCGCGACGTGCTGGACGCGGGCCCGATGGCCAGCGCCGTCTCGCGGACCAAGGGGGCCAAGCTGCTGGCGCGGGACTTCGGTGTGCAGGCGGCGGCCGCGGACGTCCTGAAGAACAACCGGCTGATCGCGGAGGCCGCCCGCGAGGCCGGCCTCGCCTCCCCGCTCCTGGACGTCTGCCACGCCCTGTACGGCGAGACGGTCGCCCAGGGGCACGGCGGCCAGGACATGGCGGCCGTGCTGCGCGCCCTGGAGGCCCGCACCGGCGCGGCGGACCCGGCCGGCGTGACCGCGTCGCCGTCGTGAAAAGCCGGCCCGCCCCCTCTCACGCGACGTGAACCCCGCCCCTCCCGCCGTCTCGCGCCGCGGCGCCCGGCCACCCTGTCCGCCGTCGCCCCGCGCCTTCCGGGCATGATCGGTACGGTGATGGCCGGGAGACGGAGAGGGGCGGCGAGTCCGTGAGCGAGCAGGCGGGGATCGGAACGGCGAAGGAGGCCGCGGATCATGAGCTGATCCTGGCGTTCGGACGTCTCCAGGGGGCGGCCAACCGGCTGGAGTACATCCTGGGGCGGGCCCTGGAAGAGGAGTGCGGGATCAGCCATCTGACGTTCGAGGTGCTGCTGATCCTCGGCCGGGCGGGCGCGCCGGGCCTTTCCATGCGGGCCATCGCCCAGGAGCAGGTGCTGACCACGGGCGGCGCCACCCGGCTCGTGGACCGCATGGCGGCGGCCGGACTCGTGACCCGCGCGGACTCCCCCGACGACCGGCGCGCGAAGCTGGTGCGGCTCACCCCGCTGGGCGAGGAGACGACCGTCCGCGCGGCCCGGGTGCACCTGGAGAACATCGAGCGGTACTTCGTCGCGCCGCTGCCGGCCGAGGACCTCGACCGGTTCACCAGCGACCTTCGCCTCCTCAGCCATTCCGCCCGGGACGTCCTGCCCCGTCTGCCCTGACCCGCGGGACCCGCCGGCGGGCGGGCGCACCGTCTCGTCAGAACCAGTGCAGGCAGTGCGGGGCGCGGTCGGAGCGGAACAGGGCGTCGGCGAGGGCGGGTGCGCCCGGGCGGTGGGCCCGGATGTGCCCGGCGCGCACCAGCGTGCTCGGCGCGGTGCCGCCGAGGTAGACGGAGCCCAGGTCGCTCACGTCCAGGGACAGGTCGGGCGCCCGGTCCGTGGCGACGCAGTCGGCCTTGCCGTCCCGGACGCTCAGCAGGTAGCGGCCCCGCTCGTCGAGGAAGGGGTCGTCGACGTCGAGGACGAGCTCGCCGTCCGCACACCAGCCGCGCGCCGTCAGCGCGCGCGGGACGTCCAGCAGCCGCACCCAGAGCCAGTCCGTGTCGCCGCTGACCTCGCCGGCCCGGAAGTCCGCGAACTGCCAGCGCAGCGGATGCAGGGGCGGGACGTGCTTGATCACGACCTCGGTGACCAGGTCGTGTCCGAGGACGAACCGGACCAGTGCCGTGTGCACGGCGTCGTCGACGGCGACGGTCTCGTCGACGGTGAGGGTCTCGGCCTCGCCGAGGGTGTAGGCGGCGTACCCGTCCGGGACGCCGTCGGCGTCCCGGTGCAGGGCGACGTAGCGCGGCGCCGAAGAGACCGGGGGTTGCCCCGCGCCCGAGGCCCACCAGCGGTGCGGCCGGGACAGCGCGCCGGGCTGGGCGCGACGGTACCGGTCGTAGACCTCTTCCAGGATCTCGCCGCACTCGGAGCGCCGCAGCAGCTCGACGGCGCCGCCGTCCGCGCCGTCCGCCGGGGCGCCGGCCGCGCCTCGCGCACGGGGCGGGGCGAGGGCGGCCCGGTGGCGCGGCACCGTCAGCCGCTGGGTGTAGGTCGCCGGTCCGTAGCCGAACCTGCGGTAGATCAGGGCCTCGGAGGCCAGCAGCACGGAGAGGAACTCCCCGCGCGAGCGCAGCTCGGCGAGCTGATGCCGCATCAGGGCGCTGAGCACGCCGCGGCGCCGGTGCGAGGGCAGGACGCCGACGGCGGTCACTCCGGCGCAGGGGGCGATGGTCTCACCGGGCAGGGTGAGCTCGAAGGAGTACGCACCGGCGGTGCCGACGGGCCGCCCGTCCTCGGTCAGGGCGAGCAGGCCCCGGTCCATCTCCAGCGCCGACCACCACACCCCGCCGCCCCCGGTCGGCGTCTCCGGGAAGCGGCCGAACGCGGCATGGAGCGTGTCGACGAAGACGTCGAGGTCCTGGTCGGTGGTGGAACGGATCTGCATGGCCGGCGCCGCCTCCCCGTGGGTGCGGGCGCCGCGGCTCGGGCGCCCCGCCACAGTGCAGCCGTCGCCCCGCGGCCGGGTCAAACGGATTACGGCCGGAGCCCCGTCGCCGGCGGCCGCTCGACGGGTCGTCGGGTCCGGGACGGTCAAGTCGTCGGCGGCCGCCGCCAGATCATGACGTCGGTCGCCGGGAGGCGCTCCGCGAAACGGCCGTCCGGCGCCGCCCGGTCCAGCAGCGCCCGCAGGTCCCGCTCGAAGTCCCCGCGCCGGTCGCCGAACAGGTGCGGCGCGCTGGCGGACCGGGAGAACGCCCACGCGACCAGGTCGTCCACGGTGCGCTCGACCACCTGCCCGGCCGGCACGACCAGTCGGCCGACGTGCTCGAACCCGGCCCGGGCCAGGACCAGGCCCTCCCCGTTCGGCGTGCCCGCGACGAGGGTGCCCTGCCCGGCCCGGCGCACCGGTCCCAGGTACCGGCGCACCAGTGCGGCGACGTCCTCGTAGGGGGGCGCGGGCCGCGGCGGCGGCGCCGGTTCGGCGGGCGGGTCCTGGAGCTCGCCGACGTGGACGAGCGCGCCGCCCGGCTCCAGCATGTCCAGCACGGCCGCCGCGGCGCGCTCGCGGTCCGTCCAGTGGAAGGACTGGGCGAACACCACGACCCTGAACCGCCCGAGCCCCGCGGGGAGTTCCTCGGCGCGCGCGGCGACCAGGCGGGCGTTGCGCACGCCACGGCGGGCGGCCTGCCGCCCGGCCTCGGCGAGCATGTCCTGGTCGGGGTCGACGCCGACCGCCTCGTGGAAGAAGCGCGCCATGGCCAGCAGGACGACGCCCGGGCCGCAGCCCACGTCGAGGAGCCGGCCCCGGCCGTCCAGCCCGAGGGCCGTGGCCAGCGCCTCGGGGAAGCCCGCGGCGTACGGAAGCCGGCCACGCTGGTAATAGGCCGCGCTTCCGGCGAACAGCGTCGGGTCCCACTGCCATGCCTCGGGCACGCCGGTTCCCCTTCCCGGAGCGAACAGGATCGGTCCCGAGTCTGGCACCGGAGACCGACCAGGCGGTATACAAGCCCGGTCGAACGCCGACAACCACCGTCCGGGACGGCTTCGTCGGCGGCACACGGGCTGCGAGGGGGAAGACTCGATGCAACGCGAACCAGGCACGGGCAGACCGGCCGGCCGACGCCGACGGGGCGTCACCCTCCTCTCGGCGCTGGGCGGGTGTGCTCTCGTGGCCGCCTCCGCGACGCCGGTCGCGGCGCACGGAGCGGGCGGCTCGGTCCGCTACTCGGCGCTCGGCGACTCCTACACCTCCGGGCCCCTCATCCCCCGCCAGGTCGACGCCGCCTGCGCCCGGTCCGACCACAACTACCCGTCCCTCGTCGCCGCGCGGCTGCGCCCCGCCGCGTTCCGGGACGTCAGCTGCGGCGGGGCGACCACCGAGAACATGTGGAAGCCGCAAGGGAGCAACGGGCCCCAGCTCGACGCGGTCAACCGCCACAGCGGCCTCGTGACCGTCCAGATCGGCGGCAACGACGTCGGCTTCGGCTCCATCATCGCCACCTGCGCCCAGGTGGCCTCGCAGGACCCGACCGGCGATCCGTGCCGACGGCACTACGGCGCTTCGGGCGTGGACGAGCTCACCGTGACGATCGCGCGGACCGCCCCCAAGATCGCGCGGGTGCTGCGCGCCGTGCACGAGCGGGCTCCCCGCGCCCGGGTGCTGCTGGTCGGATACCCCGACCTCCTGCCCGACGACGGCAGCGGCTGCGCGCCGTCGGTGCCGTTCGCGGCGGGGGACTTCGCCTATCTGCGCGACACCGGCAAGCGCCTCAACCTGATGCTCCGCCTGGTGGCCGCCTGGAACCGCGCGGAGTACGTCGACACCTACGGTCCGACCGTCGGCCACGACATGTGCACGTCCCCGGCGGACCGGTGGATCGAGCCGCTGCAGCCCGCCTCGCCCGCCGCCCCCGCACACCCCAACGCCAAGGGCGAGGAGGCCATGGCGGGCGCGGTCTGGCAGCGCCTGGCCCACGGGCGGGGCGGCCGCTGACCCCGAGCCGCCCCCGACGGGCTGCGGCTCACGGCTCACGGCCGGCCCGGAGCGGGCACGGCTCACAGCTCACGGCCGGCCCGGAGCGGGCACGGCTCACAGCTCACGGCCGGCCCGAGACGGGGAGTGGCTCACAGCTCGGAGTCGATCCCGGTGACCACCGCCGGCCCGAGCGGCGCGTCGCTCGCGTCGAGACCCGCGGCCTGCAGCGCGGAGTCCGCGAACCTGCGGGCGTCCTGCTCCGCGTCCGGAACGCTGTCCGCTTCGACGGCGAGCCGGATGGTGAACGTGTCGTCCTCGTTCACGGTGAGGGGGTCGAGGTCCTGCGCGTCGCCCATCCGCGTGTGATGCGGATCGGCGGGCCGCAGGGCCCGGCTCAGCCGTGTGCGCTCGTCGTCCCCGATCCCGGCGGTGAAGGTGCCGGGCACGGTGATCACATAGGTCGTCATGACGTTCCCTTCGTCGTCTGCTCCCTCCCGCCTACCCCGCCGTGCGCCCGGCTCGCCCGCCGGAACGGACCAAGCCTCTGAGACTCCTCAAGTCGCTTGGCAGGCCCGGAACCCGGGAGCCACGATGATCCACATGACAGGATTCACGGGACTCGACAAGAAGCACAACTTCGTGCTGGTCGTGCGGGACGCGGACGTGGTCACGGCGGCGTTGCGGGAGGCGCTGGCCGAGGCCTCCCCCGGGGAACGCCCGGGCCTGGAGCGGGCCGTCGCGCTCGTGGGCGCCACCGCCGCGGCCACCGAGGCCCGGCTGCGCGCCGACTGGGTGCGCGCCCGGCTGGCCTCCGTCGGCTTCACGGGAGACGTGTCCTCGATCGCGGCGGTGAGAGCCCTGCGCAAGGCGGAGCCGAGACTGAGCCTGCCGGCGGCGGTGCAGCTGCAGAAGGACGCCGTGGCTCATCAGGAGTGACCGGGCGGGGCGCGGGCGCGGCCCTCAGTGCACGACGTCGGACAAGTGGGGCACCACCCGGGTCAACCGCACCACGCCCCACATGATGAGGAGCACGCCGATCGCCTCGGGCAGCAGCCACCAGCCGGAGCGGATCGTCTCGCCGAAGAGGGCGACGCCCAGCAGGAGGCTCACCGTCGCGTCGCCGATGGTCAACGCCGGCTGCGAGGCGGTCAGCGGTCCGGCCTGCAGCGCGTTCTCCAGCAACAGCAGCGCCGCGACCCCGGTGAGGGCGAACCCGTAGGTCTGCCAGGCGGTGAGGAAGGCGGGCAGCCCGTCGTCGGCGAGGCGTCCGGTGGCCGACTTCAGCAGGGCGGCGGTCAGCGCGTTGCCGATCGCCGCGGCCGAGCCCAGCGCGGCGGCCCGGAACAGCGGCGACGAGGACGACCGGGTGAGGGCGACCGCCGTGGCCATCGCGCCCAGGCCGAGCGCCAGGACCGGGATCCACCGCTCCATGCCCGCCTGCTGCCGGGTGCCGTGCGGGGCCGCCGAGGCGAGCAGCAGGACGAGGCCGGCCACCGCCCCCGCGACCGCCCGCCAGGCCTCGGCCGACAGCCGGCGGTGCAGCAGGGGCGCCGCCACCAGCAGGGCGAACGGCAGCTCCAGGATGAACACGGGCTGCACGAGAGCCATCGGCCCGTTGACCAGGGCCAGCGCCTGGAACACCGCGGCGCCGACGACGCCGGCGATGCCGATGGACCAGGCGGGCCGTCGCACGAGGGCGCGCAGCAGCCGTATGCCGCCGCCCTGGGGCACGGTGGAGGCGGCCTTGCGCTGGAACGCCGTGCCCACCGCGTTGCTTGCGGCCCCGAGGACGGCGAAGAACAAGGCGAGCACGATCATGCCTCCACCATGCCCGGGAAAACCGCGGGCAGGCACCTCGGGCGCCGGTGCGGCACGGTGGGCGGTTCTCACGCCCTCGGGCGAACCGCTGTGGACACGGCGTCACCTCGGCGTCCCGGGGTACACGGAGGGCCGGTGGCGACTGTTACTCGGAGGGATCAGGAATGGACCGATCAGCGCTGCGGGCAGTCGGATGGGCCCGCTCTCTGCCCCTGGAGTGCACGGTGAAGACGGCCCGCGACTGGGCCCGGCACCACCTCGACACCCTCGGATGGGCCACCAGCGCTCCGGAGACGGCCGACGCCGTGCTGCTGACCGTCTCCGAACTGGTGACCAACGCCCACCATCACGCGCACAGCGACGCGCAGCTCGTGATGACCTGGGACAGCCGCTGCCTCCACATCGCGGTTCACGACTCCTCGGCCGAGCTGCCGGCTCCCCGGGAGCCCAGCACCGACCGCACCGGCGGCCGGGGCATGTTCCTCGTCGACGCGCTGGCCGACAGCTGGGAGGCGCACCCCTGCCCGCACGGCAAGACCGTCACCGCCTGCTTCAGCCCGCAGACCGGCGGCGCCTGACCCGGCCGGTGGACGAGACGCCGCCGTCATGCGCAGGCGAGCGCCGTGAGGTCCACCGCGTCGGCCATCGCCTGCATGCCCTTGCCGTCGGGACGCAGGTGGTCGCCGCCGTCGAAGACCGGCAGGATCCGCTGCGGATCGTAGGGGCTGCGCAGGACGCGGTCGAAGTCGGCGACGGCGTCGAACGCACCGCCGTCGCGGACGAACGCGCTGACCTGCCGGCGTACGGCCTCGGCGGCCGGATCCCACTCGGACCGGCCCTTGAACGGGGCCACGGTGGCGCCGACGACGCACTTGCCCGCCGCGTGGACGCGGCGGACGATCTCCCGGTAACCGGCGATCACGTCCTGGGCGGTCACCCCGGTGTGGGCTGTGATGTCGTTGACGCCTTCGAAGAGGACGACCATGCGCACGCCCGGCAGAAGCCCCTCAGGGTGACGGACTGTCCCGGCCGCAAATGGACCGTGCGGGCCGTGCGCGCGTGGGCCACGGTCGTGGTCCGGCCGCCGGCGCTGCGCAGCCGCACCGAGGTGGGCACGCCGTCGCGCCACCGCAGGTCCGCGAGGAAGCCGCCGCGTGCGGGCATCGGTCACGGTCCATGACAGAAGCAGGAATCAGCCGAGCAACGGCTGTGAGCCCTGACGGCCTTTCAAGACTCGGCGGCGTCCCGGTCATTGGGATGGGATCGAAGGCCGCGTTTGGCTCATCGGGACAGTCGCCGGGACAGTTTGCCGCCCGCCGTCAGCGGGACGGCGGGCGGGTTCGTTCGTCGTGTCTTCCCTTCTTCGGCTCGTAGCCGTCTTCGTCCCGTCGTTCGTGCGCTTCGCGGCGAGGCTCGGTCAGCGTCGGGTGCGCAGCCGTGCGAGCAGGTCGCGTGCCTGGGCACGACGGCGCGGGTCGGCCGCCGTGCGACGCACCTGCTCCATCGTGCGCCGCCCCTGGGGGCTCCTGCTGAAGTCCTTGATGCGCTGGATGACGCTCATCGTTCTCCTCCCCTGGTCCGTCCGCTGGTCTGTCCGCGCGGTCCGTCCGCGCGGACCGTCCGCTTCTGCGCGTCCGACTACCCCCGAACGGGCCGATCAGGCCGCCCGGGGCGCGCGGCGCCGCAGCCCGGTCGGTGCGGCGGCCGCCGCGGGGGCGGGACGGGCGGCCGCGGCAGCGGTGCGCGCGGGGCGGACCCGGTAGGTCGTCTTGGCGGGGTCCGTGACCGGCTCGCCGACGGTGATCCGCCCGGCCGCGTACAACTCGTCGCACTCGGCGGCCGGCAGGGCCACGTAGCAGCCCCCGCGCCCGCCCTCGGCGTCCAGCGGCCGCCAGTAGCCGTAGACCCGGCGCCCGTTGGCGTGTTCGGTGACGAACACGGGCGTGCGCGGATCGGAGACGATGCGCAGCACGTCGGTTCCGGGGCGGCGCGGCGCGGGGGCCGGACGGGGCGCCCGCCGTGCCTCGCGGGGACGCGGGACGCCGGCCACGACCGCGACGACGGAGCCCGGTGCGACGGGCGCCGTCCACTCCTGACGCATCGGGAGGCGCGCGGCGGAACGGACGTCGAGGATCTGCGGCTGGTCGGCGGTGAGCGGCATCGTCGGTGACCTTTCGTGGGCGGGGACATGAGACCGCCTACCCGCAGAGCCGGAGTTGATCTCACCTGGGGGCATCCTTCATCACGGCACTGACAACGGCCCGTCCCACGGGAACCACTCCTGCCCCCGCGCCCGCCCCGCACACACCGGCAGGGTTGGCGATCGCCGATATGGGCACTTGGCGAGCCTCGTCCGCAAACGATCGCAGGAGGCACGGGTGGCGGTTCGGCATCGACTGGTCAGAGCGACACCGGAGGCCGTGTGGGCGCTGCTCGCCGACGGCGACCGCTACGCGGAGTGGGTGGTCGGCACCTCGTCGTCGCGGCGGACGCGCGGACACTGGCCGCAGGTGGACGCGGCGATCGCGTACGAGATCCGGCTGGGGCCCGTGCGGCTGACGAACGAGACGGTCGTGCGGCGTTGCGAGGAGCCGGACGTCCTGGAGCTGGAGGTACGGGCGGGCGTGCTGGGCACGGCGCGCATCGCCTTCGAGCTGCGGCCCTGGGGCGAGCACTGCCTGGTGCTCCTGGACGAGCACCCGCTGCGGGGCATCGGCGGCCTGCTGCACAACGCGGGCGTGGACGCCCTGCTCCAGATCCGGCACCGGGCGATGCTCGGCCGGCTGGCGCGGCTGTGCGAGGCCGGGACCGGGACCGGGACCGGGGCAGGGGCCGGGGAGGCGGCCGACGCGGGCCGGCGTACGGCCGCCGGGGCGGCGCTCGCGTCCGCGCGGGGAGGTGGCGATGCCTGACGCGGTGGTCATCGGGGCCGGACCGAACGGACTGGTCGCGGCGAACCTCCTGGTGGACGCGGGCTGGAGCGTGGAGGTCCTCGAGGAGCAGTCGGAGCCCGGAGGGGCGGTGCGGCACGACCGGAGCGTCGACCCCGAGTTCGTCAACGACCTGTTCAGCTCCTTCTACCCGCTCGCCGTCTCCTCCCCCGTGCTGTCCGCGCTGCGGCTGCACGAGCACGGCCTGCGCTGGAGCCACGCGCCCAGCGTCCTGGCACACCCCCTCACCGACGGGCGCTGCGCGCTCCTCGACCGCAGGATCGCGGTCACCGCCGAGTCCCTGGACGCCTTCCGGCCAGGCGACGGGGACGCCTGGCGCCGGCTGCACGAGGTCTGGGAGCAATTGCGACCCGACATCCTCGACGCACTGTTCACGCCGTTCCCGCCGGTGCGGGCCACGGCCCGGCTGGCGGCCCGGCTGCGCGGCGCGGGCGGACTGCGCATGGCCCGCACGCTCATCCTGCCGGTGCGCCGGATGGGCGAGGAGGAGTTCGCCGGCGAGGGCGGCCGGCTGCTGCTGGCCGGCAACGCCCTGCACGCCGACCTCGCCCCGGAGGCCGCGGGCAGCGGCGGTTTCGGCTGGCTGATGTCGATGCTCGGACAGAGCTACGGCTTTCCCGCGCCGACCGGCGGCTCCGGCGCCCTCACCGCCGCACTGGTCCGGCGGCTGCGCTCACGCGGCGGCAGCCTGCGCTGCGGGCAGCGGGTGAGCCGGATCGTGGTCCGGGACGGGCGGGCCGTCGGGGTGCGCACGGCGGACGGCGAGGCGGTCGCAGCCCACCGCGCCGTGCTGGCCGACGTGTCGGTCCCGGCGCTGTACGGCGCGCTCCTGGACCCGGAACACCTGCCGGCCCAGGTGGCGGACGACCTGAAGCGCTTCCAGTGGGACTTCGCGACCTTCAAGGTCGACTGGGCGCTGGACGGACCGGTGCCCTGGCAGGCCGAGGCGGCCCGGCGCGCCGGAACCGTGCATCTGGCGGACGGCGTCGACGAGCTCACCCGGTTCGCGGCCCAGATCGCCATGCACCAGATCCCCGACCGCCCCTTCGCGCTGTTCGGGCAGATGACGACGACCGACGCCGTGCGCTCCCCCGCCGGCACCGAGTCGGCCTGGGCCTACACCCACGTCCCGCAGGACGTCACGGGCGACGCCGGCGACGAGGGCCTCACCGGGGCATGGGACGCGCGGGAGCAGGAGGTGATGGCCGACCGGGTCGAACGCCAGGTCGAGCGGTTCGCCCCCGGGTTCCGGTCCCTGATCCGGGCCCGGCGCATTCTGGCCCCGCCCACGCTGCAGTCCCTCGACGCCAACCTGCACGGCGGCGCCATCAACGGCGGCACGACCGCGCTCCACCAGCAGCTGTTCTTCCGCCCCCTGGCCGGCAGCGGACGTCCGGAGACGGCCGTGCGCGGCCTGTACCTGGCCTCCGCGGGCGCCCACCCCGGCGGCGGCGTCCATGGCGCGCCCGGGGCCAACGCGGCCCGTGCGGCGCTGCGTCGCCGCATCCCGCCCGGCCGCGCGCACGTGCAGCGGGTCCTGGCCCGCCGCGATCGCACCGGTGCGAAACGGCCGTCCACCGGCTGAACGGCGTCACCGCCCTCGAGGAACGTCGAGAAGCGTCGAGGAACGGAGCATCCCGTGCACGCAAGTCCCTTGCAGGACCGCACCGTCGTCATCACGGGGGCCGCGCGTGGACTGGGCGCGGCCCAGGCGCGGGAGCTCGCCCGGCGCGGCGCCCGGCTGGCGCTGATCGGGCACGAGGAGAAGGCGCTGCGGGAGTTGGCGGCGTCGCTGCCCGGACCCGCGCTGGCCCTGGAGGCCGACGTCACCGACGCCGACGCGCTCGGCCGGGCGGCTGCGGCCGTCCGCGCGCGGCTGGGGCCGCCCTCGGTGGTCGTCGCCAACGCGGGAGTCGCCGAAGGCGGACCGTTCGCCCTCGCCGACATGGCCTCCTGGCGGCGGGTCATCGACGTGAACCTGGTGGGCAGCGCCCTGACGGCGCGCACCTTCCTGCCGGATCTGATGGAGACGGCCGGCTACTACCTGCAGATCGCCTCGCTGGCCTCGATGGGCGCCGCTCCCCTGATGAGCGCCTACTGCGCCTCCAAGGCCGGGGTGGAGGCCTTCGCGCACGCGCTGCGGGCCGAGGTCGCCCAGCACGGCGTCGCCGTCGGCGTGGCTTATCTGAACTGGACCGACACCGACATGATCCGGGACGCCGACCGTCATGCGGTGCTGCGTGAGCTGCGCGCCCACATGCCGGCGCCCGCGCGGCGCGTGTATGCGCCCGAGCTGGTCGCCAGGCGGCTCGCCACGGCCGTCGAGCGCCGGCGCACCGCCGTCTACGTCCCCGCCTGGCTGCGCCTGGTGCAGGGCGTCCGCGCCGCGCTGCCGCCCCTGGTCCTGCGGCTTTCCCGGCGGGAACTGCCCCGGCTGGAGGCGGCCGAGCCGTTCCGGCCCACCGGGTTGCTCGGTGGGGGCGGGCGGGCCGACGGCACGGCGGCGCACCCGGGCGACGGCCCGGGCGGGCGGTGAGACCCCGTGCGCCGGATCGGCGCGGGAGGGGCATGACCCGACGCCGGGATGGAACACGGCAGGCCGGTGGTGGGCCCGCGTGGGCGCACGGGACGGAGCGGGACGGTGTCGGTCGATCTGATGGGTTTCCTGGGCGTGGTGCTGCTGGCCTACGTCGTTCCGGGCCCCGACTTCCTGGTCGTGGTCAGGGCGGCCGCCCGGCGCGCCGCGCTGGGCCGGGCGGCCGCGCTGGGCGCCCAGACCGGGCTGTGCGTGCACATGTGCGCCGCGGCCCTGGGCCTGTCGGTGCTCGCCGCCGGGTCGGCGTTCGCCTTCACCGCCGTCAAACTGGCGGGGGCGGCCTATCTCGCGTATCTGGGCGTCCGGGTACTCCTGGACAGCCGGCGCAGCGGCGGCGACCACGACGCGTCGGACACGGCGGCGCCCCGGTCCGGCGCGCAAGCCCACGCGGAACACGGCACGGAACGCGGCACGCAACGTGGCGCTCACCAGGGCGCGGAACGCGGTGCGGAGCGGGGCTCGGATCCCGGCCCGTCGGCGGACGTCGTCGGCAGTCTTCGCGGCAGCTTCGCGCAGGGGTTCCTGACGAACGTCCTCAATCCCAAGGCGGCGCTGTTCTTCCTCAGCGTCCTGCCCCAGTTCACCCGCCACGGCGGCTCGCCCACCGAGCGGATCTTCCTGCTCGGCGGCCTCGACATCGCCGTCGGCGTCGTCTACTGGCTGCTGCTGGTGCGGGTCGCCACGCGGCTGCGGTCGCTGCTGGCGCGCCCTGCCTGGCGGCGTCGCTGGGAGCGCGGGACGGGATGGCTGTTCATCGCGGTCGGCGTGGGCGTCGCCGCCGCCGAATGAGCGGACGGGGCGACCCGCCCGGCCGCCCCTCAGGAGAAGAACGACCGCTGCGCGGGCAGCCCGCCCTGGGCGAAGGAGGACGGGGCGCTCATGACCCGGTCCAGATCGCGCTTGATGCGCTCGGCCTCGCCGCGCACATCGGCGGGCACGTCGCCGCGCTCGGTGACGAGGCGGTGGTAGATGGGCGTGTCGTCGAAAACGGAAATCACCGGGGAGGCTCTGCTTTCGTGGACGGTCGGACGGGCCGACGCGGCGAGACGGACTGGGGACACGGCCGACGATCCGACGGGGCGAACCGGCGTTTGCGGGACGCCGCCTGACGGCTCGGCAACTCAGCCTCGGGCGACGACATCATCGTATTGTCCCCGATGGGGCGGCGAGCGCCGACACCGAGGGCCCGCGAACGGCCCGCGCGGCGGCGGCAACGCGGCCCGGTTCACCACCGCAGCGGGTCCTCCGAGGCGCAGGCCTCCCCGGCGAGCCCCGTCAACGTCGGCCCGAAGCGCAGCAGTTGGGCGACGACGGAGGCGGTTGCGCGGTGCCAGTCGCCGCCGCGGCGCAGCATCGCGTGGTCGCCCCCGCGCACGAGGACGAGACCGGCCCGCGCCTGCGCCCGCCGCGCCCGGCGCACGTACCGGGCGGACTCCCCGGGGTCGGTCACCCGGTCGCGGTCGCCGTGCAGGACCACCACGCGCGTGCCGCGGAGATGATCGACGGGCTCGCCGGGCGGACACCACGGCGCCAGGGCCACCACCGCGCGCACCGACGGGTCGGCGGCCGCCCGCAGCGCCGCCCGGCCCCCCATCGAGTGCCCCACCAGGATCACGGGCAGCTCACCCGCCAGGGCACGCAGTTCGTCGAGGGCGCGCACGGTGTCGGCCACCGGGTCGGCGGTCGCGTTCCAGCCCCGGTAGCGGAAGCGCACCTCGCCGAGCAGCACGTCCCGGCGGTCGGTCGCGGCCAGGGCCGCCCGCAGCACCGGACGCATCCGCAGGGCCGCCGGGTGCCAGGACCGGGCCGGCTCGCGCCCGTGTTCGCGGCCCCCGTGCAGGACCAGCACCGCGGCCCCCGCCGACGCCGGGGGCCGGCGCCGCACCGTCAACGCCGTCCGGGCCGCGGCGACGGCCTCTCGTTCGCCCACTGTTCCCCCGCTCTCCCCGCTCATCGCCCGGCCGGACCGTCGGCCCGTCGCGCAACGGGATCCCGCCGAGCGTCGAGGATGTCAGAGTGCGGCCGTCCCCGCACGATCGCGCCCCGGCAGGGGCGGGTCACCGCGAGGCCGGCTCAGGCCTCCTGGGCGGCGGTCGGCTGAACGGCGGACTCCGGGTCGCGGTCGAGTTCGACGCCGCGGTCGCGCTCGGCGCCCCGCTCGAGGTCGGATCCGAGTCCGTGCGCGGCGCCGCGCCGGGACCGGTGGCGGGTCCTGAGCACCGCGGCGCGCATCGCCGGGCGGATCTCGTCGGGCAGACGGCCGGTGACCACCCAGCGCATGACGTGCTGGGCGATCTCGCGCAGTTTGACGTTGGTGTGCTGGGAGACCTGCCGGAGCACGTCCCAGCTGTGCTCCGGACTCAGCCGGCACACCGCCGCCACCACGCCCATCGCCTGGTCGATCTCGGCGCGCGAGGCCAGGGCCTCGCGGAGCTGCGCCACCTCTCGCTCGAGGGCGGCGACCTTCTGTGCGAGTTCGTCACTGTCCGCCATGTGAGGTCGCTTCTCCTCCCTACGCCCACGAGAACCGCCGGCACACAGCAGGAGCACGGCGCAGTCCCGACCACTCTGCGCGACCGGACGGCCCGCCGCGATCCCGGAAACGAAAGAAACGGGGGGCGGCCGTCCGCACAACGAAAGAAGATCCGGTCGTATTCGGGCCGGACCGGCTTCGTGGAGGAGATCCGGGGCAGACGTGGTCCGAGTCGAGGAACATCGTCGCAGCGTGAGGAGATCCGGGGGCATGCACACGCTGACCTTCGACAGCGACGACCTGGACCGGACGGAGGACTTCCTCAGCCGCGCCTACGCGAAGATGCGCATCGGCAGCAGCACCCCGGAGGCGAGCCGGGCACGGATCAGCCGCAGCGGCCTCGGCCCGATCACCGTCGACGAACTCGACCTCGACTTCGACATGAGCTACGCCGTCACCCCGCTGAACCGGATCTGCCTGTGCGTGGTCCACGAGGGCACGATCCGCGATCACGCCTACCAGGGGGTCGAGGACTCCTTCGGCCCCGGGGACGTGGTGTCCTTCGCGCCGCCGACGCTGTCCTACGCCGGCCGGGTCTGCGGCGCCCGCTACAACATCACCATGCTGGACCCCGCGCTGCTCGACCAGGTGGCCGCCACCGCCGCGCCCGCCGCGACGCAGCCGGTCAGGCTGACCGGACACCGGCCGCACTCGCCCGCCGCGGCTCGGCAGCTGCGCGAGGCGATCGGCTACGTCCGCGACCACGTCCTGACCGAGCCGGCCATGGCGGACCAGCCGCTGGTGGTGTCGACCGCCGCCCAGCACCTGGCCGCGAGCGTGCTGAGCACGTTCCCCAACACGGCGCTGACGGACCCCACGGCGGCCGACCGCCGCGACGCGCACCCCGACGCGCTGCGCCGGGCGCTGGCCTACATCGACGACCACGCCGACCAGCCGATCACCGTCGCCGACATCGCCGCGGCCGGGCACGTCACCGTCCGCGCCCTCCAGTACGCCTTCCGCCGGCACCTGGACAGCACTCCGCTCGCCCATCTCCGCCGCGTGCGGCTCTCCCACGCCCACCGGGAGCTGCTGGCCGCCGACCGCGACACCGAGACGACGGTCACCGAGATCGCGGCCCGCTGGGGCTTCTTCCACCCGGGCCGCTTCGCCGCGCTGTACCGCGAGGTCTACCTGCGCACACCCCGCCAGACGCTCCTCGACCACTGACCACGCGCCCTCCCGTCCGGCCGCGCGGCCGGCTTCCCGCCGGGCGGCGTCCGGGTCCGGCTGACGCCGCCGCCGTCCCTCGACGACCGCGGGGCCGCGCCGCAGGTCCTGCCGCTCCTGAGCGACATGGAGGTGTGGCTCGACGCGCCGGCGGCGGACCTGCGGGCCGGCGCCGCCCACCGGAAGGCCCGGCCGATCCCGTCCTCGGCGGCCGTCCGGCCCTCGTGAACGACGAGTCCGGCCGGCCGGGCCCGGCGTCGGTCAGCGGGCGGCGAGGAGTTCGAGCGTGTCGATCACGCGGTGGGAGAAGCCCCACTCGTTGTCGTACCAGGCGACGACCTTGACGTGGCGGCCCTCGACGCGGGTGAGCGCCGAGTCGAAGATCGACGAGGCCGGGTTGCCCGTGATGTCGGACGACACGAGCGGGTCCTCCGAGTATTCGAGGACGCCGGCCAGCGGGCCCTCGGCGGCGGTGCGGTACGCCGCCAGCACGTCGTCACGGCTCACCTCGCGCGCGACGGTCGTGTTGAGCTCCACGATCGAGCCGACCGGGACGGGCACCCGGATCGAGTCGCCGGACAGCTTGCCGTCGAGGCCGGGCAGCACCAGCCCGATCGCCTTGGCGGCGCCGGTCGTGGTCGGCACGATGTTGACGCCGGCGGCGCGAGCGCGGCGCGGGTCGCGGTGCGGGCCGTCCTGCAGGTTCTGCTCCTGCGTGTAGGCGTGCACGGTCGTCATGAAGCCGTGCTCGATGCCGGCGAGGTCGTCCAGGACGGCGGCCAGCGGGGCGAGCGCGTTGGTGGTGCAGGACGCGTTCGAGACGACCGTGTGCAGCTCGGGGTCGTAGGCGTCGGTGTTGACGCCGTACGCGAGCGTGACGTCGGCGCCGTCCGAGGGGGCGCTGACGAGCACCTTGCGCGCACCCGCGTCGAGGTGGGCGCGGGCGGCCTTGGCCGAGGTGAACCGGCCGGTCGCCTCCAGCACGATGTCGACCTCCAGCGCCGCCCACGGCAGCTGCGCCGGCTCCCGCTCGGCGAGGACCTTGATCCGGCGGCCGTCGACGACGAGGACGTCGCCGTCGACGCTGACCGGGCGGCCCAGCCGGCCGGACGTCGAGTCGAAGGCGAGCAGCTGCGCGAGCGCGGTCGGCTCGGTGAGGTCGTTGACGGCGACGATCTCCAGGTCGCTGTCGCGTTCCAGGAGCGCGCGCAGCACGTTGCGTCCGATGCGGCCGAATCCGTTGATGGCGATGCGAGTCATGAGTGATGTCCCTTCGGTTCGCCACCAGCCTCGCGCGCGGCGTCCGTCGGCGACCCGGGCGTGAGCGCCATGGTTCGCAAGGATCTCGCCAGGCACGTGCCGGGCGGCTCACCGGACCGCCCGTCGGGGCGAATCCACGGGGCCGGGCCGGGCTACTCGCCGCGGGTGAAGGTGCGCCGGTACTCGCTCGGCGTGGTGCCGAGGATCTGCTGGAAGTGCATCCGCAGGTTCGCCCCGGTGCCGAGGCCGACGTCGCCCGCGATCTGCTCGACGCCGCGCTCGGAGCGCTCCAGCAGCTCACGCGCCCGGTCGATGCGGGCGCGCATCACCCACTGCATGGGTGTGTAGCCGGTGTCCTCGACGAAGCGCCGCGACAAGGTGCGCTCCGAGACGGCCGCGTGCCGGGCCAGGGTCTCCAGGGTGAGGGGCTCGTCGAGGTGGTGCAGCGCCCACTCGCGGGTGGCGGCGAAGCGTTCGCCGAGCGGCTCCGGCACGCTGCGCGGCACGTACTGCGCCTGGCCGCCGCTGCGGTAGGGGGCCGCGACCAGCCGCCTTGCCGCGTGGTTGGAGGCGGCCACGCCGAGGTCGCGCCGCAGGACGTGCAGGCACAGGTCGATGCCCGAGGCGGCGCCGGCCGAGGTCAGCACGCTGCCCTCGTCGACGAACAGGACGTTCTCGTCGACCCGGACGTGCGGGTGCCTGGTCGCCAGCGCCCGCGTGTAGTGCCAGTGGGTCGTGGCACGTCTGCCGTCGAGCAGTCCCGTCGCGGCGAGGGCGAAGGCCCCGGTGGAGATGGCGGCCAGCCGTGCGCCGCGTTCATGGGCGGCGCGCAGGGCCTCGACGACCGCCCGCGGCGGGTCGTCGCGGTCGGGGTGGCGGTAGCCCGGGATGAAGACGACGTCGGCCCAGGCCAGCGCCTCCAGACCATGGGCCACGTGGTACGACAGGCCGTCGCCGCCCGTCACCAGACCGGGCGCCGCGCCGCACACCCGGACCTCGTACGGCATGCTCGCGCGGGTCGAGAACACCTGCGCGGGGATGCCGACGTCGAGCGGCTTGGCTCCTTCGAGCACGAGGACGGCGACGCGTTGCAGGCGGGA
The DNA here is from genome assembly GCF_042880855.1 of Streptomyces sp. NPDC058291. Lineage (NCBI taxonomy): Bacteria > Bacillati > Actinomycetota > Actinomycetes > Kitasatosporales > Streptomycetaceae > Streptomyces > Streptomyces sp. NPDC058291. The sequence goes on along the minus strand of NZ_JBHVYK010000043.1, from coordinate 36,563 downwards.
GGGGGAGGACGGCACCCGGAAAGGGTACGGGGCGGCCGCGCACACCTGCTCGGCGACGAGGCGGCGGACGGGCGGCCGCGCGAAACCCGGCACCGCATTGGCATAGACCTGACACTCGCGACGGATTAGGCTCTGCCGCGCCCCACCTGAGAGCGCTCTCACGGATCGGCGCCACCCCTGTTCCACCCCACTCCTGGAACGAAAGGGCAACCCCCATGAGACGCACAGGACTCGAACGCCTCTGTCTGGCCACCCTGCTGACCCTGGGCGGCCTCGTCGGCGCGGGCGTCTCCCCCGCCGCGGCGAGCGGCGGGGCGTCGACTCCGTCCGCCGCCGACTCCTCCGCCTCGGCCGCCGCTGCCGCCGCCGGCGACGCCTCCCCCGGGCTGCTGCGGGCCATGCGACAGCAGTTCGGGCTCACCGAGCGTCAGGCGAGCGCCCGGCTGCGGGCCGAGCGGACCGCCGCCGCGCTCGACCCCCGGGTGCGCCGCACGGCGGGCACCGCCTTCGCCGGGTCCTGGTTCGACCCCGCCGACGGCCGTCTGACGGTGGCCGTCACCCCGCAGGCCTCCCAGGCCACCCGCGCGGCGATCGGCTCCGCGGGAGCGCTGGTCCGCGTCGTCGAGCACAGCGCGCGGACACTGGACGCCGCGAAGTCACGCCTCGACCGGCTCCCGGCCCCGGCCGGGGTGGCGAGTTGGCACGTGGATCCGGCGGCGAACAGCGTCGTGGTCACGGTCCTCCGCGACCGGCGCGGCGACAACGATGTCCGGCGGTTCCTCGCGCAGGCCCGCACCAGCGCTCCCGTCACGGTCGAGACCGTCGCCGCGCTCCCGCGCACGTTCGCGGCCGGCACGGTCGGCGGCGACCCCTACTACACCGGCAACGTGCGCTGTTCCATCGGCTTCTCCGTCTACGGCGGGTTCGTCACCGCCGGCCACTGCGGCGGCGCCGGCGCGGGCGTCCGCGGCTGGGACGGCTCCTACGTCGGCGAGTTCCGCGGCTCGTCGTTCCCCGACAACGACTACGCCTGGGTCAGCGTGGGCAGCGGCTGGTGGACGGTGCCGGTCGTGCTCGGCTGGGGCACGGTCCCCGACCAGCTGGTGCGCGGCTCCGCGGAAGCACCGGTGGGCTCCTCCGTCTGCCGCTCCGGGTCGACCACCCACTGGCACTGCGGCACGGTGCTCGCGAAGAACGAGACCGTCAACTACAGCCAGGGCGCGGTGCACCAGATGACGAAGACGAGCGTCTGCGCCGAAGGAGGCGACTCCGGCGGCTCGTTCATCAGCGGGGACCAGGCACAGGGCGTCACCTCCGGCGGCTGGGGCAACTGCTCCTCCGGCGGAGAGACGTGGTTCCAGCCGGTGAACGAGATCCTCAGCCGTTACGGACTCACCCTGCACACCTACTGACCGCGCCGCCGCCCACCCCGTGTGACGCCGGACCACGGCTCGCACGGCCCGGGGACGGCGCACCCGTCCGGGACGCCCCGGCCCTCCTCCCCGAGGACAGCTCTCGGGGCCCGGGGTCGCCCGGCCCCGCCCGGCCCCGCCCGGCCCCGCCGGGCTCCGGCCCGCCCGTGCCCGTGCCCGTGAACACCCTCGGCGCCGTGCCCGTATGCAGTCCTGTACTGCTTTCGGAAAGGCGCGGTGATCACGTGACAGCTCGCACTCCCCACTCCGGGCACCGCAGGTCTCAGAACAGAACCCCGCTGATCGCCGCGGTCGCGGCCGGCGTCCTCAGCCTCGCGATCGCGGCGCAGGCCGCTCTCGCGACCGACCTGCCGGAGACCGGCAGCACGTCGGCGGCCGTCCGCACCCTCGGCGCGCCGCAGGCGGCCGGCGAGGAGCAGCTCACTGCCACCCGGCGGGTCACCGGCGTCTTCGACGGGGCGCGGACCCGCTTCACGGGAGCGGGTGCACTGGCCGGGGACGGTCAGGAGGAGGGCCAGGGCCCGCTGTTCGAACTCGCCGACGGCGCCGTCCTGAAGAACGTCATCCTCGGCTCGCCCGCCGCCGACGGCGTCCACTGTCTGGGCAGCTGCACCTTGGACAACGTGTTCTGGGAGGACGTCGGCGAGGACGCCGCCACCTTCCTCGGCGAGTCCGCCGACGCCGCGTACCTCGTCACCGGCGGCGGCGCCGCCCGGGCGGCGGACAAGGTGTTCCAGTTCAACGGGGCCGGCACGCTGACCGTGCGGAACTTCGAGGCGGCCGACTTCGGCAAACTGGTCCGCTCCTGCGGCAACTGCGCGCGGCAGTTCCGGCGCGACGTGGTGCTGGAGAACGTCACGGCCACCGCCCCCGGCGGGGAACTGGTGGGGATCAACAGCAACTTCGGCGACACCGCACGGCTCAGCGGCGTCACCGTGCTGGGCGACCCCGGCCGCAAGACCGTGCCCTGCCAGAAGTTCCGGGGCGTGACCGACGGCGAGCCCGAGAAGCTCGACGCCACGGCGGACGGCGTGCACTGCGTGTTCGAGCGGACCGACCTCGACTTCCGCTGAAGGTCCCGAGGCCGCCGTCGAGGGTCCGACGACGCCGGGAAGTACGGGAGTTGAACACTTCGCGCACCGCCCGCCGGGCCGCCGGGCCCTCCCTAGGCTGACGCGCGTGCGAGAACGACAGCAGGCGGGCGACGACCGCCACGGCAGTGCCCCGGAGCGCTCCCCCCTGGCGATCCGGACGCCCCGAGCGGCCGGACCCGGCACCGGGCCGCATCCACTGCTGGGGTTGCAGCGGAGCGCGGGCAACGCGGCCACCGTCGCGGCCCTGAGAGGGGCCGGTCCGGCCGGCCGGGCGGGCGGCTCCCTCGCCCTCGGGACCGGCCTCCCCGTGACCGGCCGCGGGGCCCGGCCGGCGTTGGCCGCCGTCGCCGAGGTCGACGAGGACGCTCTCGAACTCCCGCCGTACCTGCGGTACCTGGAGGCGGCCGGACTGTCGACGGCGTACGGCCTCACCGGCCACGAGTTCGTCACGGACGCCCTCGCCGAGCGGATCGGCCGGCGGGACGGCGCGGTCGCCGAGATCGGCGTAGAACTCGCCGGGCGGCCCGAGTCGTTCTACGGGCGCGGCCGGGCCTTCGCCGTCACCGGGGTGCGGGGCACGGACCGCTACGACGTGACCGTGGCCCTCGCCCCCGCCGACGACGACCGGCCCCCCGTCTTCTCCCCCGCGGGCCTCGACGCGGAGGGCGCCGCCACCAAGGTGGACGTGCAGCACCAGAGCGCCACCGCCGTGGCCCACAGCGCGGGATCCTCCGCGTCCAAGGGAGCGACGTTCACCGCGTTCGGCCTGGCCCCGGTGGCGCCCGGCGTCTGGGTGGGAGCGGCGGCCACGGTCAACGCCCAGCCGTTCCAGTCGTCACGGGACTCCCGAACCCAGCGCACCGTCGCCGAGCCCCGGGTGTTGCGCAGCGACAAGGGGTCGGTCGAGGTGCCGCGCCGGGTGCGCTACGACGTGCGCGTCAGCGAGGACGGCGCGCGTGCCGCGCAGCGCTTCAGCGGAACGGGCGCCCTCACCATGCGGGTGCCGGTGGAGCATCTGGTGCCGGTCGCCGCCGGCGCGTCCCCGCCACCGCGTCCGGTGACGGCCGCGACCGCACGGGCGGTGTCCCTGGCCGACTCGACGGCCCCGCTGGCCGTCGCGGACACCGGTGCCCCGCACCAGGGCGGCGGCGGGCTCTTCGACGCGGTCGCCTCGGCGCTGCACCCGTCGCTGACCTGGCCCGGCGCTCCCGGCCGGGCCAGGCTCTACGAGGCCACCGCCACCGCGACGGTGCTGGAGGACCTGCCCCGGCTGCTGCGCGAGGGTGTGGTCGGCGAAGATCTGACCAGCCGGGACGGCACCACCTCGGGCACCTACCGGATGCGCGCCGCGATCACCGAGCTGGCTCCCGGCTGGAGCACCGGCAAGACGCAGCTGCGCACCCACCAGCAGACCCAGCACGCGGTGACGAACACCGCCGGCAAGGGCCGCGGCGGAGCCTTCGGCGTCGGCCCGGCGGCGGGGTTCGGCGTCCTCGGCAACGCCGCGGCCGTACGCGGCACGGTGATGCCGGTCGTCGGCGCGCGCCAGACGCGGTTCAGCGTGGCCGAGCAGACGGTGGCCGCCCGGCAGGGCGCGGAGGTCCGCGGCGAGAAGGTGCTCTATCTGGGCACGGTCCTGTTCACCGTCGAGGGCAGCGGCCCCGGCTCGCCCCTGACCCGGGCCCGGGGCGGCGGCCGCACGGCGCACCACTCCATGCGGGTCTGGATCACGCTGCGCGCAGACGAGGCGCGGGAGTTGGGGCTGCCGTTGCCGGACGGCGTGACGGCGGGCGAGTTCGTGAAACGGCCGCTGCGGCCCGCGGCGGACGCCGAGGGCAAGGGGACGAGCCGGACGCCGGGGATGCCGGGGAACCGGGACCAGGGGGACGAGCACAGGAACGGTGAGGATCGGGCGGCAGGCGGGGAACAGGGGGACGAGCGTCCGGCCCCCGAGCATCTCGTACGGCATCTGCCCTTCGGCGCGGCGGGGTCCAGCGTGGCGATCAGCCGGCTGGACACGGCGCCCATGATGCGGGCCGTGCGTCAGCTGTTCGCGACCGACCCCCGGCTGGCCGGGTACCTGCCCGCCTTCGGCGACGAGGAGCGCGGGCGCGAGCCCGGCCCGGAGGAAGCCGAGGTCCAGCGCCGCAACTACCGCGAGCTGGTCACCGTTTTGTCGGAGACCAATCTGCGCGTCAACAAGGACCAGTTGCTGTCGTCGGGCATCCGGGTGCGGATGCGCCGCAAGTCCCGCTTCCACACGCACGACGTCCAGCTGAGGGTGACCGGTGCGCTGCGGGAGACCGGCTACCTCGGCGACACCGAGGACTGGCTGGTGCGCTCCCACGCGAGCGTCGCCGGCAGCGTGCAGAGCGGACGCGCCAGTTCGCGGACCGTGGCCGGAATGGCGCTCGGCCAGTTCCGGTTGATCCCCGGCGCGCTGACCCTGTCGGCGCGCGCCGAGAAGGGCCGTACGACGACCCGGCGCGGACAGGCCGGTCCGACCCTGCGCACGGACGTCCTCACCAACGGCTCGGAGAACGCGAGCGTGTTCGGCGGGGCGCTGAGTCTGAGCGTGGGCGTCACCATGACGAGCCGTCAGCGCAAGGCGGCCCGCTCGCTCACGCCGGGCGCGCCCGGCCGGGACGCGCCGACGGCCGAGCACATCGGGACGCTGCCGCTCGACGCGCAGGACGTGCGGTTGCTCACCCCGACCCCGTTCACCCTGGACGACGCCGGCAAGCAGCGGCTGGACACCGGCACGGCCTCCCGCCGGGCGCGGCACCACCCCGGGCGCGCCGACTTCGGTGCGGCGGGAATCGGCGATCTGGCCGGTCTGGCCCCCGCGCAGCTGGGCGGCGGGGGTCTGCGCGACTGGACGCTGGTGGAGACCGCCGGGGACGGGCAACCGGTGCGGGACCTGGCGTTCGACCTGCTGGCACGGGCCGCGGCGCGGGACCGGCGGGACCCCGGGGGACGGCCGCGCAGGGACCGGGCGCTGGAGACGGAAGGGCTCGCGCCCCGGCTCGCGATCGAGGAGCGGCTCAGTCCTCAGGCCGTGAAGGCGGCGCTGCGGCAGGCCGTGTCGGCCGGCTGGGTGGTGAGCGACCTGCGGTACGCGCGGCGGCTGGCCGAGCTGAACGGCGCGGTCGGCGTCCGGTTCGCGCTGACCGCCCCGCGGATCGTGCACCAGGGCACCGGGGCGGGCACCGAGACGTTCGTCCTGGGCGGCCACCAGGTCACCGGTCAGCAGGGCAGGAGCCATGGGACCACGGTGCAGGGCGGGTTGACGGGCGCGGAGAACGGATCCGAGTGGCGGGTCGCCGAGGGAGTCGCGGCCGGGCGCGCCCTGGCCGTCGGCGACACCACGGCGCACACGCTCGTGGGCACCGTCGAACGCAACGCCCACACGTCCCGCAAGAGCCCGCTCCATCTCGTCCAGTGCGATCTGGTGGTGCGGATGGTCGCCGAGGTCACGGTGACCGGCGGCGGCCCGTACGTGACGCGCGGCGGCCGTACGGTGCCGGCGGCCGTCGCCGTATGGCTCACCGCGGACCAGGTGCGGGCGGCGGGACTGACGGTGCCCGGCGAGGAGCGGCGCGAGGACGCGGCCACCGCATCGGGCGGCGGGACGGCCGACCGGGCAAGCGGTCGGCCCTCCCGGACGGCAGGAACCCATGCGGTCGCACAGGAGACCGCGGCGAGTCGGGGGAACGCCGCCAGGAGTCCCCGGGGCGCCGCGCAGAGCGGGTCGCCGGTCCCTGTGCCCGGATCGGCCCGCAGACTGCCGCTGGGCTTCGGCATGATCGAGGACCTGCCCGACTTCGTGCCGCTGCTGGAGACGATCCGCGGCAGGCTCGGCGCGCCCCTCGCCGACGACCTGCTTCCGCGCACCCGGCTGACGGACCGCAACGACAACGTGCAGCGGCTGTTGCGGGTGCTCGACCGGGACGGTTCGGCGGGTCTGCTGTCGAGCGCGATGGACGGCGGCGTGGGCGTCGAGCTGTTCGACGGTCGCAGGCGGCCGCACCGGGCGGTCTTCAGCGTCCGCCGAACCGGTCGGGGCAGGTATGCGGGGACCGCCTCCGACGGCCGCGACATGGAGTACATCACCTCAGCCGCGGCCCAGCAGGCCGCCGCCCACGACGAGAGCGACACGCGTGGCGTGGAGGGCGTGCTGGCCGGTTCCGGCAGACCCGAAGGCGGCGCGGGGCAGTTGAAGAGCGCCGGCGCGGCCGCCGGCCTGGGCGTGTCGGCGAACGGCTCTCGACGCTCGGTGAGCGTCGGGCGAGCCCAGACGGGTGTGAAGACCGTCGCCGAGGCGTCGGCCGCGCCGTCGGCCCGGATGACCGTCCCCGTGGCGGCGAGGCTGGAGATCTTCGACGGCGACCGACGGGTGGCCCTGGCCGAGCTGGAGGGCCTCAGCCTCACCCACCGTGTGCTCACCGCGGACCTGCGCGCTCTCGCGCGGCTCGCTCCCGTGCCGCCCCGGCAGGTCGGCCGGCGCGGGGTCGACGTCGGCGAGGGCGGCGCGGACCGGCTCGGCCTCTGGCGGGAGCGCGGGGTGCGGTTGCCGATGGAGGCGCAGGTCAACGGGTTTCAGGGTACGCAGAGGGTGCAGCAGGCCGTGGACGACGCGGTGCGGCGGGCGGGCGGTGGCGCACGTTTGCGCACCGGCGGCCAGGCGGCCTTCCATCTGCTGCGGGAGGCCGTCTCCACGGAATGGCTGATCGCGGCGCTGCCGTTGCTGTCCGCCGCGGGCGTGGATCTCCCGCCGGTGCACGCGTCCGGCGTGTCGGGGCAGGACCTGCACGCCTCGCTGCACGCCCGGCTGCGGGACGGCCGGGTGCTGGGCGTGGGCGACAACATGACGTTCGAGACGGTCACGCAGAGCGGGCCGGACGCACCGCGCCCGACCGGCGGCGACGGGCAGCAGGCGAACGAGCACGGGAAGTCGGCGCGCGGCCTGTTCGGCGCGGGCGTGCTCAACGCCGACGAGTTCCGCATGAACCAGTTCCTCGGGGCGGTGGACGGCTCCGGCGGCGCCACGGACACGGCCGCCAACGCCGCCGGCTCGATGCCGCTGCACAAGCCCAAGTTCCCTGCGGTGCTGGTGCAGTTCACGCTGGACGTACGGGTCGTGGCACGGGTGGCCGACCGGGTGTCGGGCCGGGGGTCGACGGCCGTGCAGGAGGTGACGCTGCCGGAGCCCCTGGTCGTCCGTATGCCCGCACCCGCCGTACGCCGCCTGTTGACCGACCGGGCGAACAGCGGACGCCTCACGGACCCGGGGTCCCACCTGACCCCGGGCGGTTGACCGCCGGCGGGCCTGCACTGCCGGGCAGGCCGTCCTGTCGGGACCGCGCCTCAGCCGGACGGGGAAGGATCCTGCGGATCGGCGACGCGTCCCGTCCCGCCCGACGGAGACCGACTTTCCTCGCCCCTGCCCGACGGACGCCGACCCCCTACCGGCGCGCGACGTCCCGGCGCCCGACTGCGGCCCGCCCGGACCGCACGGACCGCCCGGACCGTGCGGCAGTCCGCGCGCTCACAGCTTGGCCCCGAAGTTCTGGGTCCACCACGGGCCGCCCGCTCCGTCGTGGATCCCCACGCCGATGTTCTTGAAGTCGCAGTTGAGGATGTTGGCGCGGTGGCCGGGGCTGTTCATCCAGGACGTCATCACCGACCGGGCCGTCTGCTGGCCCATGGCGATGTTCTCCCCGTACGTGGACCAGCGGTAGCCCGCGGCCGTGATCCGCTGCCCGGGGTCGGCGCCGTCGGGGTCGGTGTGGTCGAAGTAGCCGCGCGCGGCCATGTCGTCGGAGTGGCCCTGGGCGGCCTTGCGCAACAGGGGATCCTCGGTGAGGGGCCCGCAGCCGGCCGCCGCCCGCTCCTGGTTGACCAGCTCGATCACCTGGGCCGAGCGATCGGACCCGGCGGAGCGCACGGTCGCCGTCCGGGAGGGGGACGGCCGCGAACCGGCCGGCTTCGCCGCGGGAGACGCGGACGCGGTGGCGCTCCTGCGGGGGCTGGGCGAGGCACTGGCCTTGGGCGACGGCGACGGCGACGGCGACGCGGACGCCGTCGGGGACGGGGACGGCGACGGGGAGGTCTCGCCGGGGGCGCCGGGGACGGGCCGGGCGGAGACGAGCGCGTCGTCCACCGGCCGCACGGCGGTGCTGTCCTGCGCCCCGTCCCGCGGCCGCAGGCCGAAGTAGAAGATGCCGCCGCCCGCCACGCAGGCGGCCACGATCGCACCGCCGACCGCCCGTCGCCGGGTGCGCCGCCTGCGCCGGGCCGCGGTGCGGGAGGCGGTCCGTCCGTCCGTCGAACGGCGCGAGCCCGGCCGGGCGGTGACGTCCTGTCCGCCGTCGGGGAGGGCGGAGGCCGAGCCGGCCAGGGCGACGGTGTCGGCGGCCGAGCGCGTCCGCGCGAGCAGCGCGGGCGACGCCGCGACCAGCGCGAGGCCCGCGAGCAGCCCCTCCGCGGGCACCAGTCCGCTCCACAGCCCGGAGCACTGTGCGCACCCGCGCGCGTGCCGGGCTATGCGCTTGCGCCACAGCGCCGAGGGCCGGCCGTCCCAGCCGGCGAGCTCGCCGCGCAGCTGCGGGCACGGCGGCTGCGCGTCCACCGCCCGCACGACCACGCGGGCCGCGTCCAGCCGGGCCTTCATCCGCTGGACGCGGACGGCCGTGTGCTGCGGCGTCAGGGCGAGCGCCTCGGCGATCTCGGTCCGGGTCAGTTCTCCGGCGCACTCCAGCCACCACAGGGCCAGCAGCCCCCGGTCGTCCGGCTCCAGCCAGCGCGTGGCGCGGGCGGTCTCCTGCCGCTGGCCGGACAGCTGCAGTCGCACGATGGTCAGGTCGACGAAGTCGGCGCCCGGATCGGCGACCTCGTCGGCCTCCTCGGCGGCGGCCCGGGCCGGCTGCTGCCGGTTCCAGTGCGCCCGGACCTGGTTCATCGCGATGGCCACCAGCCAGGAGCGGAAGCTCGCCGGGTCCCGCAGCGTGCCGAGCGAGTCGAGCGCGCGCAGCATGGTGTCCTGCACGACGTCGTCCACGTCCACCGAACCGTTCAGGGCCCGGCCCACGATGTTGTAGACGAGCGGGAGGTACTCGCCGACGAGCGCGTCCTGAGCCGCCTGGTCGCCCGCGCGCGCGGCGGTCACCAGCGCCGTCGTGTCCACCGTGTGCCGTTCACCCATTGCAGCTTCCCTGTCGTCGAATCCGAACGTTGCTGTCCGTCGCATCGGGGATCTCCTCGGGAGCGACGGATAACAGTTCTTCGGAAGAACGTGCGAAGCCCGAGACTGACGGGTCGGGGAGCTCGGTGCAATGGAGGCGGTCACATCCCGGAGTTCCGGTGCGATCCCCTGCAACCGAAGGGGCGTGTTGCGTGTCTTTGTCACTGAAAGCGGATGACCACCGCTCTTTGTCCCGACTCGTTCCAACGGGGGAACCAATGAGTCTCGCTCGCATCCGAGCCCGCCGCGCCCTGGCGGCCGCCGCCCTCCTCACGCTCGCGACGGCCACCCTCGGCGCCGCAGACGCCGACGTCTCGACCGCGTCGGCCGCGCCGGCCGCGGCCCCGCAGACCCGCCTGATCGCCTCGTCCGTCCTCGGTTCCGACTACAAGGTGACCCTGACCGCCCTGCGCTCGACCGACGACGAGTACGCCGCGTCGGTACGGCTGCAGGTGTACACGCACACCGGCGCCGCCTGGAAGGAGTCGGACCGCGTGACGGTGGGCGACGTGGACGGCTGGTTCTGGTATCCGCTCACGGGCAGCGGCGCCGTCTGCCGGTTCTCGACCTCAGCCGCCGAGCCCGCGCCGATCGCGGTGAGCCTGCTGCTCACCCCGTCCCTGGGCTGCTCCGAGCCGGCGCACTACGTCGTCGAGCACGGCAAGGTCCACACCGGCTGAGCGGCGGCCGGCCATGGTCCCGTGCGGCGACTCGCCGTCCGCACGGGCCCGCCGCGCGGCAGGCGCGGCACTACTGTCGCCGCCATGGACCGTGACGGCCGAGGATGGCTTCCCTGTCTGCTCGCCGGAGCGGTGTTCGCCGTGTGCATGGCCGGCACCACGTTGCCGACCCCGCTGTACGGTCTCTACCAGGACAAGTTCGGCTTCTCGGAGCTGACGGTCACCGTCGTGTACGCGGTGTACGCCTTCGGCGTCATCGGCGTCCTGCTGCTGGCGGGCAACGCCTCGGACACGGTGGGCCGACGGACGGTGCTGTTGTGGGGTCTGGGCTGCGCCGCGGCGAGCGCCGTCTGCTTCCTGTGCGCCACCGGGCTGGGCTGGCTGTACGCGGGCCGGCTGCTGTCGGGCCTGTCCGCCGGGCTGTTCACGGGGGCGGCCACGGCTTACGTGATGGACCTGGCGCCCCGCGGCGGAGCCTCCCGGGCCACGCTGGTGGCGACGGCCGCCAACATGGGCGGACTGGGCTGCGGTCCGCTGCTCGCCGGGCTGCTCGCCCAGTACGCCCCCTGGCCGCTGTATCTGCCGTTCGCGGTGCACCTCGCCCTGGTGGCCTGCTCGGTCGCCGTCGTGGCGCGCCTGCCGGAGACGGTGCCCGACCGTGCACCGGTGAGCGGCGTACGGCCGCGGCGACCGGCTCTGCCCGCGCAGGTGCGCCCGGTGTTCGGCCCGGCGGCGACCGCCTCCTTCGTGGGGTTCGCCCTGTTCGGCGTGTTCACCTCGGTCAGCCCCGCCTTCCTCGCCCAGTCCCTCGACGTGCGCAACCACGCCGTGAGCGGTCTGATCGTCGCGCTGGCGTTCTTCGCCTCGACGGGCGGCCAGTCGGCCGTCGGCCGGGTCGGGGTGCGGCGTTCGCTGCCCCTGGGCTGCGCCGCGCTGCTGGCCGGGCTGGCGCTGCTCGCGGGCGCGCTGCGGTGGGAGCTGCTGCCGCTGGTGGTGCTGAGCGCGCTCGTCGGCGGAGCCGGACAGGGCCTGGCGTTCCGCGGGGCGCTGTCCGCGGTGGCCGAGGCATCCCCACCGGAGCGGCGCGCGGCGGTGATCTCGGCGCTCTTCGTGGTGGCGTACACGGGCATCTCTTTGCCGGTGATCGGCGTGGGCCTGCTGGCGGAGCCGCTCGGCCTGGAGGGCGCGGGGCTGGTGTTCATCGCGTGCATGGCCGTTCTGGTCTCGACCGCGGCCGCCTACCTGCTCCGACGCCCCGTGCCGACGCGGGCCTGAGACGGGCGGGCCTGAGACGGGCCTCGAGCGGCGGGTGTGGGAGGCGCGGTGCCGCGCCCGCCGGGCGTCGACGGCCCGCGGCGCCGCGCCTGCCCGGCGCCGCGCCCGCCTGGCGTCGACGGCCGGTCTTCGGGGTCACGAGCGGTCCGTCGGCCCGCACGGCCGGGCCCCGCGCCGGGCCGGGGAAGCGGGAATGCCGCCGCCCCGGCCCGTGCGTCGGCTCCGTCAACGGCTGCGCAGGGCGCTGGTGGTGAAGAATCCCATGGCTGCGGCGCTGACCAGCGCGCAGACGGCCAGGAGGGCGGTACGTCGCATCGAAGGGCCTTTCCGGTGATGACGAGTGGGTTCTGCCCAACGCCGGTCGGCCCCCGGTCGGTTCGCCGACGGGCGGAAGCCACTCGTACGGACGCGGCCGAGCGGGTGCGGGGCCCGTGGTCGTGCGACCGCACCCATGATCGTGCGTCCGCTGCCCCGGCCCGTCCCGGCCGTCGGCCTCAGCCGCGAGCGAGTGGCTCCTTCGCCGGCTCGTCGGCGATCCCCGTACCGCCGGGATGCCGGAGCGCGCACAGGTAGCCGACGCCCAGAGCGACGGCCATTGCGTAGAACACCCACTGGTTGGCCTCGGCGAAGTCCATGCGGATCGAGGACATCGACTCCCGTAGCGTCCGTGCCACCGCGCCGTCACCGCTGAGCTGCCGGCCGTCGGCGCTGCCGGTCACCGACTCCGCGACGCTCTTCGCCGCGTCGCCCGCCGCCGCGGACGGCACCCCGCGCGATTCGAGCGTGTTCCTGACGTTGTCGGTCATCGAGTGCGTCAGCACCGTGCCGAACAGGGCCAGCCCGACGCTGGCGGCGTAGTTGCGGATCGTCTGGGTGATGCCGGTGACCTCCCCGTAGGAGGCGTCGATCGCCCGGTTGACGGCGTCCGTGGAGGCGGGCGCGAGGATGAAGCCGATGCCGGCCCCCGCGAGGGCCGCATAGGGCCACTGGTCGTGCATGGACAGGTCGGTCAGCTTCCCCGCCCAGAGCGCGAAGCCGACGGCGCCGACCACGCAGCCCAGCTTCAAGGTCGGCCGGGCGCCGCGTTTGTCCAGGATCCGCCCGCCCCACTGCGAGGCGAGCGCGAAGCCCACGAAGAAGTACAGCAGGTACAGGGCGGCCTGGTTGGGCGAGGCGCTCAGGGACACCTGGGCATAGACGGAGGCGAAGAAGAACAGCGGGACGAAGGCGAGCATGGCGAAGAACAGCACGAGCCCGTCCACCACGAAGGCGCGGTCGCGGAAGACCGCGAGCTTGACCAGCGGATGGGCGGTGCGCAGCTCGTAACGACAGAACAGCCACAGCACGCCGAGACCGCCCACGATGCAGATCCAGGTGAACACGCTGTCCCAGCCCCACGCCGAGGCCTGCTGGAAACCCAGCACGCTCGCGCCCATGCCGAGCGCGATGAGCGCCGCGCCGGGCACGTCCAGACGCTCGTCGCGGCGGCGGTCGGACACGTGGGCGAGCGCGGTCAGGATCAGCGCGACGACGGCCACGGGCACGTTGACCCAGAAGATCGCCCGCCAGGTCCAGTCGGTGAGCCAGCCGCCGAGCAGCGGCCCGACGGCCGTCAGGGCCCCGGTGACGCCGAAGAACAGGGCCAGCGCGCGCCCGCGCCGTTCCACCGGGAACACCGCGACGACCACCGCGAGCGCGGCGGGGAACAACAGGGCCGCGCCCAGCCCTTGGGTCGCCCGGAAGACGATGAGCCAGCTCAGGGCGAAGTCGCCCCGGGGGACGCAGCCGCACAGCACGGACGAGACCACGAACACCGCGGTGCCCGCCACGACGACGCGCCGGGGGCCGAACAGGTCGGCCAGGCGTCCCCCGAGCGCGAAGAACGCGGCCAGGGACAGCAGATAGGCGTTGACGACCCACTGCATGCCGGACGCGGACAGGCCGAGTTCGTCGACGATGTCCGGCGCCGCGATCGCCACGATGGTCTGGTCGATGAACGTCATCGCCACCGCGAACATCATGGCCGCGAGCGCCACTGACTGCGAGGGAGCACCCCGGCCGGCGGGCGCGTCGCCCGCCTGCTGTTTGGTGTACATGCCAGCCATCCCCTCAGTCTGCTCCCGCTCGGGCGACGACGCATGCGCTGAGCGGCGGGCCGCGGCGCCGGGGGCGTCGCCCGAGGTCGGTCCCCGTCGTACGGGGGGACTGCGTGGTCCTGGGCCCCGAGCAGGCAGTGCGTTGCTGCGGCTCTCCGACGCCGCCACGATCGAAGCGGGTCGTCCGGTCGACTGGACCGCATGAGCACGACCGGGAAGCGAGCGGCGGCCTCCGGACGTCTTCGACGGCGTCCAGCAGAACCTGGACCGCCCGGCCGACCGCTGCCCCGGCCGCCCGAGGTGCGCGGCGGTCCCGCCGGGTGGAAGCTGACGATCATGGCGCGCAAGGGAGTGCGGCCCGGCGAGGCGCACGACGTGGAGGAGGCCCTCGACGAGCTCTACGCCACGCCGCCGTCCGCCTTCGTTCCCCGACGTGAGGAGCTGGCCGCCGCGGCCCGGACCGACGGACGCGCGCAGGACGCCCGTCGGATCCATGCCGCCCGGCGCCCCACGCTCGCGGCCTGGGCGGCGAACCTGCTGCTGCACGCGCGGCAACAGGAGAGCAGGCGGTTCCTGGAGCTGGGGCGGGCGCTGCGCCAGGCCTACGGGACCCTGGACGCTCAGGGGATCAGGGAGCTGACCGAGCAGCGCCGGAGCATCGTCTCGGCACTGTCCCGGCAGGCCGCCGAGCTGGCCGGCGAGGCCGGGCACCGGCTCTCGGACGCGGCACGGCAGGACGTGGAAGCGACGCTGCGCGCCGTGCTCGCCGACCAGGACGCGGCGGACCGGTGGGCCGCGGGCCGCCTGGAAAACGCCCTGACCCCGCCGACGGACTTCCCCTCCGCCGCCGGCTCGAGGACCGGTGAGCCGGCCGGAGCGGCGGCCGCACACCCGCCGCCGCGGTCGACGCGTTCGTCGCCTTCGCCGAAGCCGCCGAAACCGTCGAAGGCGTCGCGGTCGCGGGCGGAGGACGAACTCGCCGAACGGCGCCGACGCCGGCAGGAGCAGGCGGACGAGGCCCGCCGGGCGGCCGAGGCCGCCGACCGCAGGCTAGGTGAGCTGCGCGCGGAGCACGCGAACGCCGAGACGGACCTGCGGCGCGCCCAGGACCGGGAGGACCGGGCGCGGGAGCGGCAGGCGACGGCCGAGCGGCGGCTGCGCCAGGCGGAGCAGGACCTCCGTCACCGGGACGAGGACCTCGGCCGGGCGGATCAGGCGCGCCAGGAAGCCGAACGGGGCCGCCGGGCGGCCGCGGACGCGGTGTCCCGGGCCGAGCAGGAGGCCCGGGACGCCGAGCGGAAGGTGCGGCGCCTGACCGGCCCGTCGTCCGGTCCCGGCTGAGACGACCGCGGCCGCTCCCGCCCGCGTGCGGGGGTGCGTCCCGCGTGGTGAGGGCCGGCCGGTGGTGCGACGCTGGAGGCGGGAGGCGTCCCCGCCGGGCGAGCCGGGAGGGCCGATGGGACGAGATGTCCCGGCGCTGGTCTTCACCCGCGAGGACCGCCGCCGGTACCGGATCAAGATGCAGGAGAACCTCGACGTGTTCGCGCAGATGCTGCGCGAGTCGCGGTTCGAGTCCGAGCGGCCGCAGGTGGGTCTGGAGATCGAGCTGAACCTCGTCGACGACGAGGCCGAGCCGGCGATGCGCAACACCGACGTCCTGGAGGCGATCGCGGACCCGGCATGGTCCACCGAGCTGGGCCGCTTCAATCTGGAGATCAACGTTCCGCCGCGCCGCCTGACCCAGGGCGGGCCGGACGCCTGGGAGTCCGAGATCCGGGCCGCGCTCAATCACGCCGAAGAGCGCGCCGGCTCGGTCGGGGCGCATCTGATCATGATCGGGATCCTGCCCACCCTGCGGCAGCAGGACGTGGGCGAGGGGGCGCTGTCGGAGAACGCCCGCTACCGGCTGCTCAACGACCAGGTCTTCGCCGCCCGGGGTGAGGACCTGCGCCTCGAACTGGACGGCGTGGACCGGCTGAGCACCTACGCGGACACGATCACCCCCGAGGCCGCGTGCACCAGCACCCAGTTCCATCTCCAGGTCTCCCCCGACGAGTTCGCCGCCTACTGGAACGCGGCACAGGCGATCGCCGGCGTGCAGGTGGCGCTGGCGGCCAACTCGCCGTTCCTGTTCGGCCGGGAGCTGTGGCACGAGACCCGCGTCCCGCTGTTCGAGCAGGCCACCGACACCCGACCCCAGGAGATCAAGGTGCAGGGCGTACGCCCCCGGGTGTGGTTCGGGGAGCGGTGGATCACCAGCGTCTTCGATCTCTTCGAGGAGAACCTGCGCTACTTCCCGGCCCTGCTGCCCCTGTGCGACGAGCAGGATCCGCGCGAGACGCTGGCCGCGGGGGACGTTCCCGAACTCGCGGAGCTGACCCTGCACAACGGCACGATCTACCGCTGGAACCGCCCGGTGTACGCCGTCGCGAACGACCGGCCGCACGTCAGGGTGGAGAACCGCTGTCTGCCGGCCGGCCCGACCGTCGCCGACACCCTCGCCAACGGCGCCTTCTACTACGGGATGACCCGCGCCCTGGTGGAGGAGGAACGGCCGGTGTGGTCGCGCATGTCCTTCCAGGCCGCCGAGGACAACCTGCACGCGGCGGCCCGGCACGGCATCGAGGCGCGGCTGTACTGGCCCGGTATGGGCGAGGTGCCGGTGTCCGAGCTCGTCCTGCGGCGCCTGTTGCCGCTGGCGCACCAGGGGCTGGAGCGCGCCGGCATGGACGCGGCCTGGCGGGAGCCGTTGCTCGGCGTCATCGAGCAACGTTGCGTCACGGGCCGTAACGGCGCCGTCTGGCAGAAGGAGACGTTCCACCGCATCACCGCCGCCGCCCACGTCGGCCGACACGAGGCGCTGCGGCGGATGACGCGGCAGTACATCGACTACATGCATCTCAACGCCCCGGCGCACACCTGGCCGGTCGACTGACCGCCTCCGCCGCGTCCGCGCAGCTCAGCGCGGTGCGCGGCCCGCTCGTGTCCCCGTCCGCGGCGCGTCGGCGGAGCCGTCGGCCGGCGACACGGGACCCCGCGGTGCGACAGCACGCAGGGGACCGTGCAGGATAGAGGTATGACGATCAAGGTTTACTTCGACATCACCATCAACGACGAGCCCGCGGGCCGCATCAACTTCAACCTGTTCGAGGACGTCGTGCCCAAGACGGCGGAGAACTTCCGCGCGCTGGCCACCGGCGAGAAGGGCTTCGGCTACGCCGGCTCCTCCTTCCACCGGGTCATCCCCGCCTTCATGCTCCAGGGCGGCGACTTCACCCGGGGCAACGGCACCGGCGGCAAGAGCATCTACGGCGAGAAGTTCGCCGACGAGAACTTCCAGCTCAAGCACGACCGTCCCGGTCTGCTGTCCATGGCCAACGCGGGCCCGAACACCAACGGCTCGCAGTTCTTCATCACCACGGTCGTGACCGGCTGGCTCGACGGCAAGCACGTGGTGTTCGGCGAGGTCGCCGACGAGGACAGCATGGCCCTGGTCAAGAAGATCGAGGCGCTCGGCTCCGGCAGCGGCGCCCCCTCGGCGAAGGTCACCATCTCGGCGTCCGGCCAGCTCTGATCCGGGAGTCGGGCTCGCCCTGATCCGTGAGTCCGGCTTGCTCCGATCCGAGAGCTCCGAGCCGCCCGGCCGGCGGGGCCGCCACCCCGGCCGGCCGAGGCCGGAGCCCGGGGGCGTCGTTCGACCGCCCCCGGCGGCGGGCATCTCCGTCCCGCCCGCTCCCGCCCTTCGCTCCCTGCGCTGTCTGCGCTCCCGCCCCTCTGCCGCTCCCCTCTCTGTGCTTCTGATCACACCGCACTCGCCACATTTACTAGGACGTCCTACTATTTTCTCAGTCGGCGTTACCGTGATCTGTCCTGGGAAGGCCCCATGAGCGACCTGCACCGTCCCGTGCACCCCGTCCGTCTGGTCACGGCTTCGGCCCTGTTCGACGGTCATGACGCATCGATCAACATCATGCGGCGGATCTTCCAGTCCCAGGGCGCGGAGGTGATCCACCTCGGGCACAACCGCTCGGTCCAGGAGGTCGTCGACGCGGCGCTGGAGGAGGACGCCCACGGCGTGGCCGTCTCGTCCTACCAGGGCGGACACGTGGAGTACTTCGAGTACCTGGTCGAGTCGCTGCGCGCGCGGGGGGCCGACCACGTGCGAGTGGTGGGCGGCGGGGGCGGCGTCATCGTCCCCGCCGAGATCACCCGGCTGCGCGGCAACGGGGTGACGATCTTCTCGCCGGAGGACGGGCAGCGGATGGGCCTGGCCGGCATGGTCAACTCGGTGGTGCGGGACTGCGACTTCGACCTGTGGGACGCCAAGCCGGCCGACGCGGCCGGTGTGCTCGCCGGCGACCGGTTCGCCGTCGCCCGCGCGATCACCGGCGCGGAGCTCGGCAAGCTGTCGCCGGAGTTCATGCAGCGGGTGCGGGCCACCGCGGCGGGGCGGACCACCCCGGTGCTGGGCATCACCGGCACCGGCGGCTCGGGCAAGTCGTCGCTGACGGACGAACTGGTGCGCCGGTTCCGGGTCGACCAGCAGGACAAGCTGCGCATCGCGGTGATCGCCGTCGACCCGACCCGCCGGCGCGGCGGCGGCGCGCTGCTCGGCGACCGGATCCGGATGAACTCCCTGGACGGCAACCGGGTGTTCTTCCGCAGCCTGGCCACCCGCGGCAGCCATGAGCTGCCGGAGCACCTGTCCGACGTGATCGACGTGGTCAAGGCGGCCGGGTTCGACCTGGTGATCGTCGAGACCCCGGGCATCGGCCAGGGCGACGCGGCGATCGTGCCGTTCGTCGACACCTCGCTGTACGTGATGACGCCGGAGTTCGGCGCCGCCTCGCAGCTGGAGAAGATCGACATGCTCGACTTCGCCGACGTCGTGGCGATCAACAAGTTCGAACGGCGCGGCGCCAAGGACGCGATGCGCGACGTGGGCCGTCAACTGGTGCGCAACCGCGAGGCGTTCGGCATGCGGCCGGAGGACATGCCGGTGTTCGGCACTTCGGCGGCCACCTTCAACGACGACGGGGTCACCGCGCTCCACCAGCACCTCAAGGCAGCGCTGGCGGAGAAGGGCCTGCCGCTGTCGGAGGGCACGCTCGCGCCGGTCGACGTGCGCCACTCCTCCGGGATCCGGCAGGTCGTGCCGGCGGACCGGGTGCGCTACCTCGCCGAGATCACCGACAGCATCCGCGCCTATCACGCCGAGACCGACCGGCTGGCCGAGGCGGCTCGCCGGGTGCAGCGCCTGGAGACGGTCGGCGCCGAGCTGGCCGCGGCCGGCGCCGACGCCTCCGGTGTGCGCGAGCTCCTCGCGACCGCCCGCGGGGAACTCCCGCACCGGATCGGCGAGCAGATCGACGAGTGGCCGGCCGTCGTGGCGTCCTATTCGGGGGACGAGCAGGTGGTGAAGGTCCGGGACAAGGAGATCCGCACCAAGCTGACCCGCGAGTCCCTGTCGGGGAACAAGATCCCGCGCGTGGCGCTGCCCCGCTTCACCGACCACGGGGAGCTGGTGCGGTTCTGGCGCCGGGAGAACCTGCCCGGCCGCTTCCCCTTCACCGCCGGCGTGTTCCCCTTCAAG
Source organism: Streptomyces sp. NPDC058291 (assembly GCF_042880855.1). NCBI lineage: Bacteria > Bacillati > Actinomycetota > Actinomycetes > Kitasatosporales > Streptomycetaceae > Streptomyces > Streptomyces sp. NPDC058291. Next base: position 17,149 of record NZ_JBHVYK010000043.1, on the reverse strand, counting down.
CGCGACGGCGAGGACCCGGCGCGCATGTTCGCCGGCGAGGGCGACCCGTTCCGCACCAACCGGCGCTTCAAGCTGCTCTCCGAGGGCCAGCCCGCCACCCGTCTGTCCACCGCGTTCGACTCGGTCACCCTCTACGGCCGCGACCCCGACGAACGACCCGACATCTACGGCAAGGTCGGAACCTCCGGCGTCTCGGTGGCCACCCTGGACGACATGAAGGCGCTCTACGACGGCTTCGACCTCGTCGCGCCCACGACCTCCGTCTCCATGACCATCAACGGCCCCGCCCCGACCGTCCTGGCGTTCTTCCTCAACACCGTCATCGACCAGCAGGTCGACGCCTTCCGGGCCGCCGAGGGCCGCGCCCCCACCCCCGAGGAGGCGGCCGAGCTGCGGGCGCGCGCGCTGGCGAGCGTGCGCGGCACGGTCCAGGCCGACATCCTCAAGGAGGACCAGGGCCAGAACACGTGCCTGTTCTCCACCGAGTTCAGCCTGCGGATGATGGCCGACATCCAGGAGTGGTTCATCGCGCAGAAGGTCCGCAACTTCTACTCGGTGTCGATCTCCGGCTACCACATCGCCGAGGCCGGCGCGAACCCCATCAGCCAGCTCGCCTTCACCCTGGCCAACGGCTTCACCTATGTGGAGGCCTATCTCGCCCGGGGCATGCACATCGACGACTTCGCGCCCAACCTGTCCTTCTTCTTCTCCAACGGCATGGATCCGGAGTACTCCGTCCTCGGCCGGGTGGCCCGCCGCGTCTGGGCCGTCGCGATGAAGGAGAAGTACGGCGCGAACGAGCGCAGCCAGAAGCTGAAGTACCACGTCCAGACCTCCGGACGCTCCCTGCACGCCCAGGAGATGGACTTCAACGACATCCGCACCAGCCTCCAGGCGCTCATCGCGATCTACGACAACTGCAACAGCCTGCACACCAACGCCTACGACGAGGCGGTGACCACGCCCACCGAGGAGTCGGTGCGCCGGGCCCTGGCCATCCAGCTGATCATCAACCGGGAGTGGGGCCTGGCGATGAACGAGAACCCGCTGCAGGGCTCGTTCGTCATCGACGAGCTCACCGACCTGGTGGAGGAGGCCGTCCTGCAGGAGTTCGAGCGCATCAGCGAGCGCGGCGGCGTCCTCGGCGCGATGGAGACCGGCTACCAACGCGGGCGCATCCAGGACGAGTCGATGCTCTACGAGCAGCGCAAGCACGACGGCACGCTGCCCATCGTCGGCGTCAACACCTTCCGCAACCCGCACGCCGAGACCGCCGAGCCCGGCGTCATCGAACTGGCGCGCGCGACCGAGGAGGAGAAGGTCTCGCAGCTGGAGCGCGTGCGGAACTTCCAGACCGGTCACCGGGACGAGGCGCACGCGGCGCTGGCCGCCCTGAAGGACGCGGCGGTGAACGACCGCAACGTCTTCGCCGTCCTCATGGACGCCGCCCGGGTCTGCTCGCTCCAGCAGATCACCGACGCCTTCTTCGAGGTGGGCGGCCAGTACCGCCGCAACGTCTGAGCGGCGGGCCCGGCCGCCGCACGGGCGTGCTCCCGGTCACCGCGTCCAGTAGCGGAGGTTCCGGAAGCGGGCCTCTGCGCGGCCGGAACCGTGCTGGTAGACGCCGTTCTTGAAGGAGCCGGCGGCCGGGCCGCGGTCGGCGGCCGTCAGGACGAGCGAGTCGTCGATCGCACCTGCTGATGGTGTATCCGCTGTACCTGGTCAACTGGGACCAGCCCGAGAACCGCGAGCTGATCATCAAGTCGGTCGAGCACTGGCACGCGCTGACCGGCGCCCACCGCGGTTACAGCTACACCGGAGCGGCCTCCCTCTACGCGATGACCGGCGACGGCGACACCGCCGTCGCCTGCCTGCGCAAGTTCTTCGACCCACCGCCCGCAGCGCCTCAGCGCCGGCCTCAGCGCCCTCCGTGTTCGAGAACACCAGCTCCGTCGCCCCGGCGTCCCGGTAGCGGCGCACCGTCGTCTCAGGAGAAGGCGTCCGTGCCGGGCGCGGTGCGCAGCCCCGGACATCCGTTGTCCCCGACCGGGGCTGCGGACACGTTCGGGGCCACCGAGGCGGAAACCCGTGCAACCTATGGGGCGTTCCGGTTGTCTCAGTAGATGTCCGACACGCACACCCCTCGGGGGAGACCACCATGATGCGAAGCAGCACCGTCTGGGCGACCACCGCCCTTCTCACCGCCACGCTCGGCGCGTCCGTGGCTCCCGCCGTGGCCGCACCGGCCGCCGCCGCACGCACCGCCGCCGTCGTCTGCCCCACCGGCTGGGGCAGCCTGGGCGAGACGTATCTCGCCGCCACGACCACGCCGGTGACGAACGTGCGCACCGGCCGCCACGACTGCTACGACCGGTTCGTCATCGACGTCCCCGGCGCGAGCGCAAGCCGACTCGGCTTCTCCGTCGGGTACGTCGACCAGCTCTACCAGGACGGCTCGGGCCGCCCCATCCCCGTCGGCGGCGGCGCGATCCTGGAGGTCCGCGTCAACGCCCCCGCCTACAACGTCGACACCGGCGCCTCCACCTACCCGGGCCGGGTCGCCCAGCCCCTGCCGGGGGTGAACCTCACCGGGTACCGCACCTTCCGCGACACCCGCTACGCCGGAAGCTTCGAGGGCGTCACGCAGTTCGGACTCGGCGTGCGCGCTCATCTGCCCTTCCGGGTGCTGCGCCAGGCCGACCACCTCGTGGTGGACGTCGCGCACACCTGGTGACTCGCACGCACCGCCCGCCGTTGGCACCCGGCGGCGGGGGGGGGGCGGGGCGGCGCCCCCCCCCCCGGTCTGGTCGGGCGGCCGCCGCGCACTCGCCTCCGGGGGGGGGGGGGACCACCCCCACGCCTGTGACCTGGCGGCGCCCCTGCTCGACGG
>NZ_JBHVYK010000043.1:0-14249 GCF_042880855.1 Streptomyces sp. NPDC058291 | reverse complement strand
TCCCCCAGCGTGGGGGCGCCTGCCCCCCGCCGCCGCGTCGGCGTACGGCCCTCGCCCGTCCCCGAATTCCCGCAGAAGTGTCCGCAATCGGTAACAGGCGGATCCTGCGGCGTCCTTCCGTCGTCCTGACAACTGCACAGGACGCACGGACACGACAAGGACAGGGCAGACATGGCGCGGCATGGCGGACGGGGTTGGCACGGCCGGGTACTGGCGGCGGCCATCGGGGTGACGACGGTGGCGGCGGCCACCTCGGTGTGGACCGCGCAGGCCGGTCCGGCCTCCGGTGCGCAGGCCGGTGCGGGCGTGTCGGCGAGCCCGTCCCCGGGCAGTCCCGGCTCGGTCCCGGCGAAGGTGTCGGTGGACATCGCCCACGCCTCCGACCACGGCGCCCGAGGCGTCAACATCACCGTCGACGACGGGCCGGACCCGACGTGGACCCCGCAGGTGCTCAAGGCGCTGCGGGAGAACGGCGTGAAGGCGACGTTCTGCATGGTGGGCACCCAGGCCAAGGCCCACCCCGACCTGGTCAAGGCGGTCGTGGCGGACGGGCACCGGCTGTGCGACCACACCGTGTCGCACGACACCACGATGGACAAGAAGCCCGACGCGTACCAGTCGCAGCAGATTCTGGACGCCGAACGCATGATCACCGAGGCCTCCGGAGGCGTCCGGCCGGTGTACTACCGGGCCCCGGGCGGCGCCTTCACCCCGTACAGCCGCAACCTCGCCGCCTCCCGCGGAATGCGGCCGCTGGGCTGGAACGTCGACACCAAGGACTTCGAGAAGCCGGGCTCCGCGGCCATCGTCGCCACCGTCAAGAACGAGGTGGCGAACGGCCCGACCATCCTCTTCCACGACGCGGGCGGCGACCGCTCCGAGACCGTCGCCGCCCTGCGCGAGGTCCTGCCGTGGCTGAAGCAGCAGGGCTACTCCTTCGGCTTCCCGGTGCGCTGACCGGCGCCGTCCGCGCCGGGCTGCGTCACTCCTGCGCCCGGCGCTTGTCCTCCTCGCTCCACGCGCGGGTGTCGCGGGGCTCGACGTAGGGTTCCTCGCCCTCCGGAAGGCCTCCCGCGACGGCGCGCTGACGCGCCAGTTCGGCGTCGAACTCGAGGCCCAGCAGGATCGCGATGTTGCTGATCCACAGCCACACGAGGAACACGATCACGCCGGCGACCGCGCCGTAGGTCTTGTTGTACGACGCGAAGTTGGCCACGTAGAACGCGAAACCGGCGGACGCGACCAGCCAGATCAGCAGTGCGAGGACGCTCCCGGGAGTGATCCACCGGAATCCCCGGGCGCGTACGTTCGGCGCCGCCCAGTACAGGATGCCGACCATGATCGTGACCAGCACGACCAGGACCGGCCACTTGGCGATGGACCACACGGTCAGCGCCGTGTGCCCGATGCCGAGCGCGGCGCCGGCCTGACGGGCGAGGCCGCCCGTGAACACCACGATCAGCGCGCTGACCACCGCGAGCACCAGCAGCACGACCGTGACGCCCACCCGGATCGGCAGCACCTTCCACACCGGCCGCCCCTCGGGGATGTCGTACACCGCGTTGGCGCTGCGGATGAAGGCGGCGGTGTAGCCGGAGGCCGACCACACCGCGAGCACGAGTCCGACGACCGCCATGACGGAGCCGACGCCGCCGCGGCCCTGCAACTGCTGGACGGCGTCGCTGATGACGTCCCGGGCGGATCCCGGCGTCACCTTGCGGAGGTTGTCCAGGACCTCGTCGGTCGCCGACTTCCCCGCCACCCCCAGGAGCGACACCAGGACCAGCAGGGCCGGGAACAGCGACAGGACCCCGTAGTACGTCAATGCCGCGGCGCGGTCGGTGAGTTCGTCGTCCTGGAACTCGCGTACCGTGCCCTTCAGCACGGCCCACCAGGACCGCTTGGGCAACTGGGCCGGGGCGTCCGGCTCCTGCCGCTCCACCTGCTCGTCCGGGCCCGCCGGCCGCTGCGGGCCGGAGGCCGGAGCCGGGGCGCGGTCGTCGTGGGAATTCGCTCTCGGTGCCATGTCACCGGAGTAACCGCAACGGGCCGCCTCATGCCCCCGCCGGGGTCGTGACCTGTGCTCAGCCGGGCACGAAGGGGATTCTCGCGGCCAGTTCCCCCAGCGCGGCCCGCTCCTCGTCGGTCGGAGCGCGCCGTCCGGTGCCGACGAGGAGGGCGTCCGCGTCGGAGAACGACGCTGGGATCCGCGCCCCGGCGATCCGCTCCAGCGAGGCGCGGGCGGCCTCGAGCGTCTCGGCGGGCGGCCGCGGGGCCGCGGGGAGATGCGCGATCAGGTCGAGGTGGTGCAGCGTCAGAAGTGGTGGGCGTGGCCGGCGTAGTGGCGGGCCACGGCGTGGAAGGCCTGTTTGGGTTCCCAGTGCCAGCCCGACTGCGGGTGGCCCGGGCGGTTCTCCAGGGTCTTCGTCACGGCGTAGGAGGCCAGGTCGAGGTCGTGTCGGGGGTCGCCGGGGCGGTGCGGGGCGTCCGGCGTGACGAACTCGAAGGCCATCGCGGCGTACAGCCCCATCGACTCGAAGACGGTAAGGAGCGCGGTGACGTACGCGGCCTGGGTGCGTTCGCTGCGCACCAGGTGACCCTTGATCTCCTCGGGGTCCTTGTCGTAGTCGACCACGTCCCAGCCCATGCCGGCGGTCTCGGGGGCGCCCAGGTAGGCACAGGTGCCGAACTCGGTGACGGCCACGGGCTTGCCCCGGCGCAGGTACCGGCGCAGTTCCGTGACGTGGTCGGCGGGGCGGTGGAAGAAGGAGTAGTAGTCGATGCCGACGATGTCGAACAGCGACCAGTCGACCTCGTCGTCCTGTGCCGCGGCGTAGCTGAGCCGGCCGTCGAAGACGGACCGGGCGGCCCTGGCCGCACGGTCCGTGAAGGCGTTCAGGCGGCGCTGGAAGACCACCGGGTCGTAGGTCCCGTTCATCACGTTGCGCACGCGTTCCAGCGCCGTGTCGCCCGGCACGATGCCGGGCACGAACAGCCAGAACTCGCAGCCCACGCTGAGGTCGACGCTCGCACCCTGTCCGCGCAGCCGTTGCGCGAACCGGCCGGTCTCCGCGAGGTGTTCGAGGATGTCGTGGGCCGGGACGTCGCCCAGCGTGGGCTGCAGCCATACGTGCAGGCCTTGTTCGGCCGCCTCCGTCGCGGTCGCCGTGAGGCGTTCGACGCCGTCGCCGGTGACGTCCACGGTGTCGGCGTGCAGGCGGTGGCGGATGGCGTGGATGTCCGCCCGCATCCGCTCGGCCGACCAGCCCGTGGCCGGTGTCTCGCCCTCGCCGACGGTGTAGACGACGCCCCGGTGTCGCAGCCCGCGCCGGTGACCTGTGGCCTGTGCCCGCCCGGCCGGCCCGAGCGCGCCCGCGGCGCCGACCGCGGCCATGGCGGCCAGGAACCTGGCCCGAGTGATCCGATGGGTTTCCATGCCCCTACGGTGCCGGTCCGGGGGCGGGCACGCAGTCGGCCGATGGTCTGGATCGTCGAGCCGAAGGTGGACGGGCCGGCCCGGCCGGCGGTCTTTTCGGCGGCTGTCAGGGCCCGAAAGGAGGCACGCCCCCGTGCCGCCCCTTCGACGCCTCACCTCACCGCACCGCGCCCAACTCGCCCCGCCTCGCCCCTCCTCGCCCCTTCTCGTCTCGGCGACGTCGTCGACCTCGGCCTCGGCCGCGGCCAGGGGCCGTGCGGTGTCCGCAGTGGCGCCCGCCCGCCGGCTCCGGTTGCTCGGCGTCCGGCCACTCGGCCACCCGGCCGCCCGGCCGCCTGGCCGCCCGGCCGATCGCCGTCTCAACCCGCCACGATCGCCTGCGCGTAGGGAACCAGTCGCACGGGGCCCATGAGGCCGTGGTCCTGGCGGGCGAGGGCGCCGAAGACCGCCGGCTGCGTCACCCGGAGCCGGTTGACCAGCGGCGTCGCCACCTCCACCTCGATCAGATTGCGGCCGCGCCGCAGCAACGGGCCTACGTCGACGACCGGATGGAGGCGGTCGACGGCCGGCGCGCGCGTGCCGTTCACGGTGACGCGGGCTGTGTCGGAGACCTGGCCCAGCTCCAGACGGGCGCCGTGGGACGCGGTCCAGTCGGACGGCAGGTCGACGCTCGTCCGGTAACGGCCGACGCCCGCGGAGTCGGCGAGTTCCGGGATCCGGGACCAGGGCAGCAGGGTGTCGAGGGTCAGGGTGCGGTGGACGAGTTCGGTCCGGCTCGCGCTCGTTCCGGGATACCGGTCCTCGACGTCGAGCCGCCACCGCTGCGGGACGATCGGCGCGGGGACGGGTGGGAGGGTCGTGGTGACCGTGCGGCCCGAGGACAAGCGGGTCGTACAGACATCGGCGGAGGTCGAACGCACCGTCAGCCGCCGCCCCCGGAACAGCGCTTCGGGCGCGTCCGTGTCGAGGACGTGCGGCCGTGATCCGTTCTGGTCGCCGAAGAGACCGGGGCGGCCCAGCGCGACGATCATGACCTGGCCGGGCTCCAGAGCGACTCGTACGGTGACCTCTCCGTCGTGCTGCGTGTAGCGGGCGAGCCGGGTGATCGCGCCCGTCCAGGGGTCCAGCTGATAGGGGACCGTCGCCGTGCCCCTGCCACGGCGGGTGTGGCGCAGGGTCACTTCGTGGTCGATCGCGGCCACCGGCGGCTTGACCGTCTCCGCGTGCTTGCCGTTGCACAGGTAGTAGAAGTCGGCGTCGCGGGTGGCCCGGTGGGCGTTCACAAGCGTGGACGCGGTCGCATGGTGGACGTCCGGGGCGACGCCGAGTCGGCCGAGGGCGTCGCCCACGGCGGCCTTGTCGGTGACGCGGACGACACCGGGGAGGGCGAGCAGGCGGGCGAGCAGGTCGCGCAGCAGGGCGGTCTCGCCGTCGTCCGGGACCCCCGGGGTCAGGGCTTGGTCGAAGGCGCCCAGCAGCACGATGGGCAGGCCGGCCTCGGCGAGGCGCAGCAGTCGGCGGGCGTCGGCCGTGGCGAGGGTGGGGGTGGAGCTGTAGAAGAAGTCGCCCTCGACGAACAGGGCCTTGTAGGCGGGCCCGGCCGGAGCGAGCCGGCCGCCCGAGACGCCCGCGCCGGGCAGGTCGAGCAGGGGGCCGCTGACGAACTGGTGCGTCCAGCCGAGCGGAACGCCCGTCGCGGTGAACCAGGACGCCCCGATGCCGGTCGCCGCGTACCCGGTCTGCCGCAGGACGGCGACGTCCGCCCGGGCGACGCCGGACTGGAGCACGGCGTGCACCCGGCCGAGATACGCGGCGACGTCCGCGATGTGCCCCCAGGTGGGCTGTCGGGGCCCCCACGACTCGCCGAAGCCGGGGCCGCCGTTGTACGGGCTGAACGCGGCGAAGCCGGGCCAGCTCGCGCCGGGGGCGGTGGCGTAGGAGAAGCCGTGCACGACGGTCTGGTTGACGCCCGCGGCGTACGCGCCGCCCAAGGTGCGCAGGAAGCGGTCCCATGTCGTGCTGTACGCGGCGCCGTTGTAGGCGCCCGCCTCGCAGGACAGCACGGTGTGGCCGGCCATGTCCCGGCCGCCGGCGAGACACCGGTAGTCGTCGAGGTTCTTGAAGCCCAGGGACTCGCCCTCGGGGATGTCGAGGATCGCCGCCGAGGCGATCGCGTCGGTCTGCAGTCCGTAGGGCTGGGCGCGCAGGGACATGCCGAGGGTGTGGGCCCAGTCCCGCAGCGCCCGGACGTGGTGACGGTTGAACAGGTCCGAGAGCGTCTCCCAGAAGTCGTGTCTGATCTGCCGGGTCAGCTGCGCCTCGAAGGCGAACACCTGGTTGCCGTCGCTGAGCAGGACGGCGGGCAGATACGGCAGCAGAGGCCGACCGGTGTGCCGCGCGAAGGCGTCCGGCAGCGAGGCCGTCCACGTCAGACCGTCGGTCTCCAGCTCCACGGAGTCCTCGAAGAAGGCGCCGCCCGCCGACTTCAGCAGGCTCCGCAGCTCGGGCGTCAGCAGGCGCCGCTCCCAGAAGTCGGTGACGGCCGCGGCGCCGGCGGGGTCGAGATGGTCGACGACGTAGGCGGCCGGGGCGGAGTGCGGGCCGGACTCGGGCTGTTGACCGCAGCCGCGCGTCCAGCAGGAGATCAGCACCCACTCCCCCGCCGCGGGAGCCGTCCAGGCGAGGGCGCCGTCGGCGTCGACGGATGCGGTGAGGTCCTGGACGCTGGAGAGGTCGAGCCCGGTCTCCTTGCGGGTGTAGTACGCGGGGTCGACGCGCGCGGCCTGCACGGCGAGGAGCCGTTGCCGGGTCACGCCGGCGGCGGGTGCGCGCAGGGGCGGTGGCACCGGGCCCCGGTAGGTCTCCCCGCCGCTCAACGAGGCGCGGCCGTGCACGAGTTCCTTGGCCGCGGCCTCGTCGTCCGGACCGAGGCCGGGGACCGCGACGGGCCAACTGGGGCCCAGGGTGAGGTCGATGGTGAGGCCTCTTCTCGCGGCGCGGCGCAGCGCGGCCGCCACCCCGTCACGCCAGGGGCCGCTGCCCCAGCCGTGGTGTGCGGGGTCCAGAAGCGACTTGTCCTTGACGCTGTGGTGGACCGCGGCGATCTCCGCACCGCCGAATCCGGCGTCCGCGATCTGGTCGACCTCGCGGGCGATCTCGTCGGCGTTCACCAGACCGTCCGGCCACCACCAGCGGAACTTGGGACGCACCGCACGCGCCGGGTTCCGGAACCAGTCGGCGCTCCGCGCGTGCGCGTCGGCGACGTCGGCGCCATCGACGTGGCCCGACGCGGCAGCCGGTGTCGCGGCTCCCAGGGCCGCGCCGAGCCCGGCCGCGATTCCCGCCGTCGTTCCGGCGGCGAGGACCGCACGGCGTGAGACTCCCCCGACCTGCGCGAACGGCTCCCGCATGAATGCTCCCAGATCATCGACTGTGGATTGAATCGTTTCAATCACATGCGAACGCGGGAACGCTAGCCGTGAGTCGGATCGGGGTCAAGATCTGCGGCACGCCCGGGGTGACTCCCGAGTCACTTCCGCGCACTCCCGCGCACTCCGACGCACTCCGACGCACTCCGACGCACTCACGGTGACCGCAAGTGGCGCGGCGGTACGACCTCCTGACGGCCGGTCAGGCCTGAAGGGGGAGGCGATCGAAGGGTACGAGCCGGTGAGCAGCGGATCGAATGGCCGGAGCGTAAGTGACGAGGCGTCAAAAGGTCCCCGGCATCGAGGTCAGGGCGTACCCCGCGGGGAGCCGGCGATGGTCAGCCACGATCGGCATGGCCCGGCCCCCGGCGCGGGCGCGCCGGGGGCCGTCCTGCCGAGGCGACCGGAGGGTCAGATCCGGCCGCCGGTGAGCCGGGTGAGCGGGCCGAGCGTCTGACGGCCGGAGCGGCGGCCCACGGCGTACGAGGCGGCGGTCAGCGCGGACAGACCGGCGGCCGCACCCGCGGCGACCAGCTTCCGGTGGGCGATGACCGTCCACGCCGTCTTGGCGGTCGCGGCGACATGACCCGAGGTCGTCACGATGGCCTGACGGCTCGCTTCGACCCCCCGCACGGCGCCCTGTGCCGCGCTCTGCACGGCGCCGGTCGTCACCTCGGCCGAACGCTGGACCCCGTTCTTGGCGGCCGAAGCGGCGTCGCCGGTCTTCGTCGCGGCGCTCTGCGTGGCCTGGGAGGCCGGAGCGGTGGCCTTGGCAGCGGAGCGTCGGGCCTTGGCGGCGGTCGCCTGCTTCGCTTCGGACTCTTCGTTCGTCTTCCTGTTCGGTTCAGTCATGGACATCGCGTTGCCCCTCACCCCGGTGGCAAACCCCTCCGGCGGCGTGAGTAGGCCTGGTTCGACAGGACACGACCGCCTGTCGGCCGGCGCGCGTCGGCCGAGTCGGCCGTCAGACGCCGCCGCCGGGAGTCGAGCCGCCCTTGAGGCGTTCCAGGTCCGAGGCGCGGACCTGGATCACCAGGACCGCGATCAGCGCGGCCAGCACCGTGAAGATGGCCGCCATGACGAAGGCCGCCGTGACGCCGGCCGTGAGGACCTCGTGGGACCAGGGCGCCGGGAGCAGGCCCGTGCGCCGGAAGCGCAGCCGCTCGGCGGGGCTCGCCTGGGCCAGGAAGGCGGGGATCTGCCGGTTCGCCTCGTTGCGGCTGGCCGTGCCGAACATGGTGACCAGGATGGACAGGCCCAGCGAACCGCCCACCTGCTGGGTGGCGTTGAGCAGTCCGGAGGCCGCTCCGGTCTCGCGCGGGGACACGTTGGACAGCGCCATCAGGGTGAGGGAGACGAACTCCATGCCCATGCCGAGGCTGAAGACCAGCATCGGGCCCAGGACGCTGCCCGCGTACGTGGAGTGCACGTCCGTCTGCGTCAGCCAGGACAGGCCTCCCGCCGCCAGCACGGCGCCCCCCACCATGAAGGGCTTGGGACCGTACCTGGGCAGGAACCGTGAGGCCAGCCCGGCGCCGACCGCGATGACCGCGCTGACCGGCAGGAAGGCGAAACCGGCCGCGAGCGGGCTGAATCCGAGCACGTTCTGCACGAAGAGGGTGAGGAAGAAGAACATGCCGAAGATCGCGGCGGCCAGACACAGCATGATGCCGTAGGTGCCCGCCCGGTTGCGGTCGGCGAACATGTGCAGCGGGGTGATCGGCTGCCTGGACCGCCTCTCGACCAGGACGAACAGCGCGAGGAAGACGACGGCCGCGGCGAACGAGGCGAGGGTGAAGGGATCCCGCCAGCCTTCCTGCGCCGCTCTGATGAACCCGTACACCAGCAGCACCATGCCCACCGTGGAGGTCAGCGCGCCGGTGACGTCGAAGCGCCCCGGGTGCCGTTCCGACTCCTTGATCCAGCGGGGCGTGGCGAGGGCGATCAGCAGTCCGATGGGGACGTTGACGAACAGCACCCAGCGCCAGTTCAGCCATTCGACGAGCATGCCGCCCGCGAGCAGGCCGATGGCGCCGCCGCCGGCCGAGACCGCGGCGAACACCCCGAACGCGCGGTTGCGTTCGGGGCCTTCGCGGAAGGTGGTGCTGACCAGGGACAGCGCGGTGGGGGACGCGATCGCGCCGCCGACGCCCTGCAGGGCGCGCGCGGCGAGGAGTTGGGCCTCGTTCTGGGCGAGTCCGCCGAGCAGGGAGGCCAGCACGAAGAGGAGCACGCCCACGACGAACATCCGCCGTCGGCCCAGGATGTCGCCGGTGCGGCCGCCGAGCAGCAGCAGTCCGCCGAAGGTGAGCGTGTAGGCGTTCACCACCCAGGCCAGGCTGGTGGTGGAGAAGTCCAGGGAGCGCTGGATGTCCGGCAGCGCGATGTTCACGATGGTGATGTCCAGCACCACCATCAGCTGGCACGAGGCGATGACCAGCAGCGCCATCGCGTTCCCCCCACCGCCCTGTCGGGTGGTGGTCCGGGGTGCTGAGGTCGGCTGCGGAACGCTGCTCATGACGGGTGTCGCCCGCGCGGAGGCGGGCCCTGGGGAGAGTTCGGCGAACGGTTCCGTCCACCGTCGGGTCCACCGTTCGACGGTACGCCCGCCGTCGGACCGTCACCACTCGATCATTCGGACCGCCGACGGACGGCGCGCGGCGCTCCGTCCGTGCCGGGCCAGGACTCCCCTGTCGTCCTGGCGCGGCGGGGACGGCGCGGGCGGGTGCCGCGATGATCACCAGGATGCGGGAGAGACGCCTGCTATGTCGTTGGCGGAGCGTCCACGTCCGCTTGGCGGAGCGTCCACCACGGCGTCGGGCGAGGGAGCGTTCTACGGCTCGGTGAGCGCCTGTTCGCGCAGCTGGCTGGGAGGCGCGCCGTAGGCGGTGCGGAAGGCCCGGGTGAACTCGGCCGCCCGCGGGAAGCCCCAGCGGGCGGCCACGGCGTGGATGGGCAGGCCGCGCAGGCGGGGGTCGAGGAGTTCGCGGCGGGCGTTGTCCAGTCGCTGGTCGCGGATGTAGGAGGCGACCGTGAGACCCTCGGCCTGGAAGAGGCGGTACAGGTAGCTGCGGGAGATGTGGTGCGCCGCGGCGATCGCGGCGGGGGTCAGGTCCGGGTCGTCGAGGTGCCGACGGATGAACGCCTTGACGCGGAGGGTGAGGGTACGGCTGTGCGTCTCCGGCGGGAGTCGGAGGTCGGCGTCCACGACCTGCGCGAAGGCGGCCGTGACCAGGTCCGTGACGACCGTGCCCAGGCGGGGGGCGTCGGCGGGTTCGTAGACGGAGGTGTCCGAGACCAGCTGCAGGAGGAACTGCGCCAGCAGGGCGCCGATCCCCTCCCGTCCCGAGATGAGGCTTCCCAGGACGCGGTCCGCGCGGTGTGCGGGCACGGCCACGAGGGCGCGCGGAACCTCGACGCCCACGATGGTGACGGGGTCGGAGCCGGTGAATATCTCCCCTGCCCTGGAAGAGGAGTTGGTGTGGAAGTCTCGGACCCGGTACGCGGATCGCTGTCTGCCCCAGTCGGCGGCCCCCTCCCCCTTCAGCAGAAGGGAGAGGTGATAGGTCTCGGGGTCCGACTGGCGGATGAGTTTCGGCGTCCGGCGGAAGACCAGATGGTCGAAGGTGGCCGGCCACAGGGTCACGTCGCCGAGCCCGATCACGCGTTGATGGCCCTGGTAGTCGGCGGTGTGGTCGCTGGCGAGCTGCATGGGCGCGTGGGTCCGGCCCATGAGCTCCGTCCACGCCTCGAACCGGGCGCCCACCGGCAGGTCCGTGGTGCGGAAGACCGACTCGTGCAGCACGAGGGCAGTCAACCACACCACGAGGACGCGCCTGTCGGGGAGGCGGGTCGGTCAGCCCGGGACCGCGGTCAGCGCAGGTGGGCGGTGTCGACCGTCACGGAGTCGCCGTCGGCGCCGGTGACGGAGATGTAGCCCGGGTCGCCGTCGCGGTCGACGTAGCACATCACATAGGTGACGGCCACGGCGGCCTCGCGCGTGGGGTGCTCCGAGACGGCCTTGCGGCAGCCCTCCGCCGTGGGCGCCTCGGACGAACTCCACGAGGCCAGCTTGCCGTTGGTGGAGATCAGGAATCCGCTCTGCACGTACAGGGCGTCGGTGCCGGAGTCGGCGACCACGGGCGGCGAGTGGGTGAAGTCGTAGCCCACCGCCGCCTTCCCGTCGTCGGAGCGCTCCATGACGAAGCCGCGCACCAGTGAAGTCGACGGCGCGGGCGTCGAGTCGGGCAGGGCGGCGCTCACCGCCGCGCCTCCTCCCCCCACGAGCACGACGGCCGCGAGACCGGCCATCAGCGGGTGGGTGCAGGCCAGGCTGAGCAAGGGGCCGACGACCGGGATCGAGAACTTCAGCGAGGTGTTCTTCTGGGTGATCTTGTTGTTGTCGCCCGCGGTCACCGTCTGTGTCGGCGAGTGGTGGGTGCCGGGCGGCGGCACGTAGGGGTGGCTCTGTGGGGCGGGGTCGCCGAGTTGCGCGCCGCGCGTGCGGTCGGTGTTCATGGCTCGGGACGCTAGCCACAGGCGACCACCCGGTCTTGTTTTGACGGGGATTGCCGCTAATGGTCCGCTGCTGAACGTCCGACGGGAAGAACGTGACCGCCACGGCGAAGAGTTCGGACTTGCTACCGGTCGGTCATATTACCGAAACGTAACCTGCTGACCGCTACCCCGGGTAACGCATCCCTCGCTACCGTCCTGACAGTTCGTCTAAGAGCGGTGCGGGCAGCGGTGGGCGACCGAGGCCTCGTACCGCTCGGTCGTCACGGTCCGCACCTCACCGGGCCGTCCGCCGCCCGAGCCGCAGACGAGGCTCGGCCCTCCCGTTCCCGGAGGTCCGCCATGCCCGCCCCCACCCGCCTGCTGGCCGCAGCCGTCACCGCTGCCGCCTGCCTCGGCGTCACCGCCGTACCCGCCCACGCGTCGCTCCCGTCGGACGCCGTGGTCTCGCGCGGCGTCACCATCCCCACGTTCTACAATCCGCCCGCCTCGCTCCCCGCGGCCGACGGCGCCCTGGTGCGCTCCGAGCCGCTCACCCTCGCACTGAGCCTGCCGGGCGTCGACGGACCCCTGCCCGGCACCGCGACCCGTCTCATGTACAAGTCCACCGACTCCGCCGGCCGCCCCATGGCGGTCACCGGCGCCTACATCGAACCGTCGGCCCGCTGGACGGGGAGGGGCGCGCGTCCGCTGGTCGTAGTCGCGCCCGGCACCATGGGCCAGGGCGACCAGTGCGCCGCCTCCCTCGGCCTCGAACACCCGCTCGTCATCAACGGACAGACCCTGACCGTCGGTTACGAGGACCTGGCGATCTACCGTCTCCTGGCCCGGGGCATCGCCGTCGTCGTCACCGACTACACGGGGCTCGGCTCGACGGACCGGCTGCACACCTACGTCAACCGGGTCGACGAGGCCCACGCCGTTCTGGACGCCGTCCGCGCGGCACGCTCCCTGGACGGCGCCTCGCTCACCGCCGCCTCCCGGGTGGCGCTGTTCGGCTACAGCCAGGGCGGCGGGGCCACCGCGGCCGCCGCCGAACTGCAGCCCGTCTACGCCCCCGACGTCACCCTGGCCGGGACCTACGCGGGAGCCCCGCCCGCCGACCTCGTCGCCGTCACCAGGGCCATCGACGGCAGCGACCTGGCCGGCGCGCTGGGCTGGTCGGTGAACGGCTTCCTGGAGTCCGACCCCGCGCTCAGGCCCGTCGCCGAGGCCCATCTGAACGCGACCGGCCGGGCCGCCCTCAAGGACCTTTCGACGATGTGCGTGGGCGACGCCCTGCTCGCCTACAACTCGGCCCGCAGCACGGCCTGGACCACGGACGGGCGTTCCATCAGCGACGTCGTCGCCTCGGAACCGGCGCTCAAGGCGTTCCTGGCCGACCAGCGCATCGGGGCCCGCGAGCCGGCCTCGCCGGTGCGGGTGGCGACCGGCACCGCCGACGATCTGGTACCGCACGCGCAGGCACGAGCCCTGGCCGTCGACTGGTGCGCCAAGGGCGCCGACGTCACGTACAAGCCGGTGATCCTGCCGAGTGTGGGCCGGGCGCTGATCAACCACGTCACGCCGTTGCTCGTGGACCAGGGCCAGGCGATCTCCTGGCTGGCCGACCGGCTCGACGGCAAGCCCGCCGCGTCCAACTGCTCCACGCTGGCGCTGCGGCCCTGACACGAGTCACGTGGTGACGGCGGCGCCGCGACTACAGTGCGTCCATGACAACAGAGGTCGAGGTCGTGGAGCTGCTGGTCTCGGCGTCGCACCGGCTCGCGGGGCGCCCGGCGGACGGTCCGGCGGACGGCCCGCGGGACGAGTCGAGGCAGGCCGTGCAGGTGCGCCGCGGCCTCGGGCTGGTCGGCGACCGCTACTACGGCCGTCCGGCCCACAAGGACGCCTCGGTGACCTTCATGGCCGCGGAGAACCTGCCCCGGCGCATCGACCCGGCCGTCGGCCTGCGGCACACCCGCCGCAACGTCCTCCTGCGCGGCGTCGACGTCGACTCCCTCGTGGGCTCGACGATCGTCCTCGACGGCCCGGCGGGCCCGGTGGCCTTCGCCGTGAACCGCCCGGCACGGCCCTGTGCGTGGATGGACGTCACCATCGGGCCCGGCGCGCAGCGGGCACTGCGCGGAAAGGGGGGCGTGCGCTGCACCCCGCTGTCCGACGGCGTGCTCGTCCTGGGCCGGACGGGATTCGCCGTCGTCGACGCCCATCCACGCCAGGACTGAGGCCGCCCCGCGGCGCCGCGTTGCGCGTGGTCCGCCCGAAGACCGCCCTCATCGGTCAGGTCGCCGCCCGGTCGCGTTCACCGACGGTCGGTCAGGCCCAGCCGGGCGACGATGCGTTTGCCGATGGGCTCCCGGATCACCTCGAAGGCCTCGGCCACGGCTCGGACGATCTCCAGGCCGTGCTGGCCGACCCGGGTCGGGTCCGGTGCGTGCGGGATCGGCAGGACCGGGTCGCTGTCCCAGACGGCGATCTCCACGGCGGCGCCGGCGATGCGCAACTGCAGCAGGACGGGGCCGGGCGCGTATCTCAGGGCGTTGGTCACCAGCTCGCTCACCACGAGCTGGGAGAGGTCCATGGCTCGGGCGGACACGGTCAGGCCCTCCCGGCGCTGGACGCGGGTGAGGAACTCGCCCGTCAGCTGCCGCGCCCGGGCGATGCAACCGTCCTTGCCGTCGAGGGCCACCGTCGTCTCGGCAGGGGCCCCCTCGGGCGCGGAAAATCCCTGGTCGGGCGGGACAGGTGCCATCCGGACCGCCTTCGTTGCTACCCCGTTCATATCCGCGCGGCTACCCGCTAACCCACCACCTACGCCCCAGCCGCCTCACGCACGCGGCGGCCGTCGCCCCGTCCGGCCGGGCGACGGG
>NZ_JBHVYK010000042.1:8110-63059 GCF_042880855.1 Streptomyces sp. NPDC058291 | reverse complement strand
GGACGACGGCTCAGGACGCCCCAGGACGGCGGACGACGGCCGGGGACGGGCCGCGGCGCGGACGCCGGACTCGCCCCTTCGTCGGACGCGCCCCTCCGTCGGACGACTCTTCCGGCGGACGCACTCTTTCGGCGGCCGCGACCTCCCGGCGGCCGCGACCTCCCGCCGGACGCGCCGGGACGTCTCCGTACCCGGGCACGCCGAACCGCCGTACGCGCAGGTGCGTACGGCGGCGGGGGTTACGGGGTCACGCCTTGACGGGCGCCGGAGCCGCGTCCACGGTCCGGCCGGCGAGCTCGTGACTGATCTTCCGCTCGACGAAGAAGGCGGCCGTCGGGATCGTCCCGGCCAGCAGCACCCAGAGCTGCTTGCCGACCGGCCACTTCGCCTTGGAGCCCAGGTCGAAGGCGAAGATCAGGTAGACGACGTAGAGCCAGCCGTGCGCGATGGCGACGACGCGGGTGAAGTCCGCGGCGCCGTCCACGTCCAGGCCGTACTTGGCGATCATGCTCAGGCACAGCAGCACCAGCAGGACACCGGTGACGTAGGCCAGAACGCGGTAGCGGGTCAGCACGCTCTTTTTCATGAGGACGAGCGTAACCACCGGTTTTGGGGCGATCTTGCCCGGGTGGGCCCGTCGCGCGGCGGTCAGTCCTCGAAGTCGTGCGCCGCCACCCGCAGCGGCCGCAGCATCGCGAAGATCTCCCCGCACTCCTCCGCGTCGTACACCCCGAGCCCGAAGTCCATCGCCATCAGGTCGCGGGTGGCCGCCTCCACGACCTCACGCCCCTTGTCCGTGATGACGGCGAGGGTGCCGCGTCCGTCATGGGGGTTGGGGCGCTTGTCGACCAGGCCCGAGCGCACCAGCCGGTCGACGGTGTTCGTCACCGAGGTGGGGTGTACTTGGAGCCGCTCGCCGATCTTCGACATGGTCAGCTCGCCCTCCTTGGAGAAGGTGAGCAGCACCAGCGCCTCGTACCGTGCGAACGTCAGGCCGTACGGCTTGACCACGGCGTCCACCTCGGCGAGCAAAATCTGGTGCGCGCGCATGATCGAGGTGATCGCGGACATGGACGGCACGTTCCCCCAGCGCTGCTTCCAGAGCTCATCGGCGCGGGCGATGGGGTCGAAGGGGAGACTGAGCGGTTTCGGCACGCCTCCAGACCTTACCGGCCGGTCACATCGCGGTCAGCCCCGTCTCGCCCTTCGGTCCGCCGGACCGCCCGGGCCGACAGCACGCAGCACACCGCCCCGACCGCGCCCGCCCCGCTGACCGCGGCCGCCACGCCCACGAGCTCCGCGGCCACCCCCGCCAGCGCCATGCCCACGCCCTGGAACGTCATGAGACCGGCGGTGAGCAGTGTCATGGCCCGGCCGCGCAGCTCGTCGGGCACGTCCCGGACGATCCACTGGTCGAGACCCAGGGTGTACGCCGAGCCGGCGCCCGAGACCACCAGCAGGAGCAGCGAGACGGCGAGACCGGGGTGGAAGGCGTAGCCGAGGTAGGGCAGCAGGGTCACACGGACGAGCGGCAGGGCGACGCGCTCGCGGCTGACGGGACGCAGCCGGGCCCCCGCGAACAGCTCGCCGGCGACCGTGCCGACCGGCAGCGCGCACATCAGCAGGCCGAGGCCGGCGGATCCGGCGCCGGTCGGCGAAGGTCTCGGCGGAAGCGTCGCCGGAGGGCACCTCCGTCAGTAGAGGCTGCGCAGGCCGAGGACGTCGCCCTTGCCGAGGGTGCGGGCGGCGGTGGAGCAGGCGAACGAGCTCGCGTACATGGTGAGGTTCTCGTGCCCGGCGCCGGAGTGCCCCAGGCCGAAGACGTGTCCGGCCTCGTGCGTGGCGACGCTGCGCAGGTCGTAGGCGTCCGTGCACGCGCCGGACGGGTCGTCGGTGAACGCGTAGTCGTGGGTGTTGAAGCGGACGTCGGCCTCCAGCAGCTCGTCGGGGCCGTGGGACGCCGGCCGGCTCCACGAGCAGGTCGTGGCGACGGCTTCGGGACCGATGTCGCCCGCGTCCCACACGCTCAGACCGTCCCGGCGCACGCAGCGGGCCTCGTGGTCGATGCCCGCCTCCTTGGCGGTGGTCGACAGGTACCTGACCCTGGCGTCGACGGTGTCCTCGTAGCCGCAGTCGTTTCGGACGGCGGTGATGGCGGCGAGGCCGGCCGCGATGGCGCGCCGGGCCTCACCGCGGGAGAGGTGGGCGGGCAGGGGGCCGTCGCCGAGGAACCACTCGTACGTGCCGTACTCCTTGCGCCCGGCGGTGGAGTACGCGACGTCGGCGCAGGGCGCGGGGGCGTCGGCCCGGCGGCGCGGGCGGGCGGCCGCGTGCTCCGCCTCGTAGGCGTAGGAGACCGTGCCGTCGGCGGCGACCGCCAGGGTGAAGCCGTGCGCCGAACCGTCCGCGGTGAGCGCGTCGACGCTGACCGTGGTGCCGGGTTCGGGGACCGCCAGGCCCGCGCCGTCGTGGGTGACCACGCGGCCGACGGCGAGGCAGTCCCGTACGGACGAGCCCGCGGGCAGGTCCGCGACGGTCAGCTCGCCGCGGGCCAGGGCGCAGGGGGGCGTGCGGGGCGCCTCCCCCACGCAGACCGCCGACAGCGATGCCGTCAGCGCGAACGCCGTGATCGCCCTGCCGAAAGACCCCGGCCCGCGCCGCCCTGCCACCGCACACTCCCCTTCAGGCGCCGCGCCGCCGCGCGGAACATGATCGACCAGGGAGACACTAGCCACGCGGCGCGGGCGGCAATCCCGCCTCTCCGCATCCGTTCGGGTGACCGGCCGGACGGGCTGTCCGGGGCGGCTACGGCGCCAGGTGCCGTTCCACGGTCGTCACCTTGGAGGTCAGGCCGTCGGTCACGCCGGGGCGGATGTCCGCCTTCAGGACCAGGGAGACCCGGGGGGCGCGTTCCTCGACGGCGGCCACGGCACGCCTGACGACGTCCATCACCTCGTCCCACTCGCCCTCGACGGAGGTGAACATGGCGTCGGTGCGGTTCGGGAGGCCCGACTCGCGGACGACGCGGACGGCTTCGGCGACGTAAGCGCCGACGTCCTCGCCGACGCCCAGCGGGGTGACCGAGAAGGCGACGATCACGCGTTCACCACGCCTTCCTTGCGGGCGCGGGCGACGATGACCGCGTCCTCCGCCTCCCGGCGCAGCCTGCGCTCGGCGACGAGACCGCCGCCGGGGACGACCGAGTACGCGAAGTAGCGCGCGGCCGTCTTCTTGTCCCACTTGGCGCGGTTCCAGGCGTCCAGCCAGAAGAGCACGTACAGGATGAACAGCACGCCGTGGATCGGGCCGAGGATCCGGGCCACGTCCACGCTGGACGTGATCGTGTACTTGATGATCGTGCAGACCGCGAGAATGATCCAGGAGATGCCTTCCGGCACGGAGATCAGGCGCAGTCGGCGGATGGCGGAGGCGGTCTTCAGGTCCACGGGTCACCTTCGGGGAGGTACGAGGCGGGGCGTCGGGCAGGGCCGTTTGTGAATGCACGCACAAGCGTTCGTCCATTGTGGCAAACAGTCCCCCTAAGGGTGCGATCAGGGTCGCTGTCCACCCCTGGGTGCTGTTGTGCGCACCCGGGTGGCGGATACCTTTCGCAGCGTGGCGATGTTTCGACTCCAAGGCAGCAAGGTGCTCGCCGTCGACATGACCGGGGACGCCGTGAAGGCGAAGAACGGCTCGATGGTCGCGTACGACGGGCAGATGGCCTTCAAGAAGCTCAGCGGCGGCGGTGAGGGCATCCGGGGCATGGTGACCCGGCGGCTCACCGGCGAGCAGATGACCGTGATGGAGGTGAGGGGGCAGGGGACGTGCTGGTTCGCCGACCGCGCTTCCGAGATCAACCTCGTCCAGCTCCAGGGCGACAAGCTGTACGTCGAGTCGAGCAACCTGCTCGCGACCGACGCCGGCCTGCGGACGGGCACGAGTTTCACCGGATTGCGCGGCGCGACCCAGGGCAACGGACTGTTCACGACGACCGTCGAGGGGCACGGCCAGGCCGCGATCACCTCGGACGGGCCGGCGGTGGTGCTGCGCGTCAGCTCGCAGTACCCGCTGACCGTCGACCCCGGGGCGTACATCGCGCACCAGGGCGACGTCCGGCAGTCCTTCCAGTCGGGTGTGACGTTCCGCACCTTCATGGGCGAGGGCGGCGGCGAGGCCTTCCAGATCCGGTTCGAGGGGAACGGCCTGGTGTACGTCCAGCCGAGCGAGCGCAACACGATCGCGGGAGATGTGTGACATGACCTTCCGCGAGATCAACTCCAAGATCGTCGAGGCGACGGTCGTCCCCGGTCAGCGCCTCTTCAGCCAGCGCGGCGCGATGCTCGCGTACCGCGGCGAGGTGTCCTTCACGCCCAACGTCCAGGGCGGCCAGGGCGGGGTGATGTCCATGATCGGGCGGCGGCTCGCCAACGAGGACACCCCGCTGATGACCGTCGAGGGCAGCGGGACGGTCCTCTTCGGGCACGGCGGCCACCACGTCCAGGTCATCCGGCTCACCGGCGACACGCTGTACGTCGAGGCGGACCGGCTGCTCGCCTTCGAGGGGACGCTCCAGCAGGGCACGATGTTCCTGGGCTCGCAGGGCGGGGTCATGGGCATGGTCCGCGGCCAGGTCAGCGGGCAGGGGCTGTTCACCACCACGCTGAAGGGGCAGGGGGCCGTCGCCGTGATGGCCCACGGCGGGGTCTTCGAGGTCCCGATCACCCCGCAGCGCCCGGTCCACGTCGACCCCCAGGCCTACGTCGCCCACCACGGCGACGTCCGCAACAAGCTGTCGACCGCGCTCGGCTGGCGGGACATGGTGGGCCGCGGCTCCGGCGAGGCGTTCCAGCTGGAGCTCAGCGGCAGCGGTGCGGTGTTCGTCCAGGCGTCGGAGGAGAAGCTGTGAGCATGTACGGGGCTCCGGGCGGCGGCCCGACGGTCTACGACCCCATGACCCTGCCGGTCGACGACAACGTGAACAGCTACACCTTCTGCGTGGAGCTCAAGGGGAGCCAGTGGTTCCTGCAGAAGGGGAAGATGATCGCCTACTACGGGTCGATCGACTTCAACGGCGTCGGACACGGCCGGCTGGACCGTCTGGTGCGCACTTCCTTCCATTCGCCACTGCACGCGAGCGACTGGGTCGTGGCGGAGGGCTCGGGGAAGATGCTCCTCGCCGACCGGGCCTTCGACGTGAACTCGTACGACCTCGACGACGGCAATCTGACCATTCGCTCGGGCAATCTGCTCGCTTTTCAGCCAAGTCTGTCGCTCAAGCAGTCGATCGTGCCGGGATTCCTGACGCTGATCGGAACCGGAAAGTTCGTGGCCGCGTCCAACGGTCCGGTGGTGTTCATGGAACCTCCCCTCCGGGTGGACCCCCAGGCGCTCGTCGGGTGGGCCGACTGCCCCTCCCCGTGCCATCACTACGACCACGGGTACATGACGGGCGTGATGGGCGGCCTACGTGCACTGACGGGCCTGGGCGGGGCCTCCGGCGAGGAGCACCAGTTCGAGTTCGTGGGCGCGGGGACGGTCCTGCTGCAGTCGACCGAGATCCTGATGGCGGAGCAGGCGACCGGGGCGGTTCCGCACGAGCCGGGAGTGCCCGGCTCGGGTGGGCACGGCGGGCCCGGAGCGCAAGCCGGCGCACCGCGCCTTCCCGGACAGCTGGGGGACCTCCAGCGTCGCTTCGGGCTGTGAGCGGTAGTCTGCGGAGTGTGACATCGAACGCGTGCGCACCGTCACACCGCCCTCACTAGTTCACCTTTCAACATTTTAGGTAGACTTCATTTATGGAGACCGAAACGGCCACTCGGTGGCTGACCGACGCGGAGCAGTGCGCCTGGCGCACCCATCTGGAGGTCAACAGGCTGTTGACGTACCAGCTCGAAAAGGATCTGCAGCCGTTCGGCCTGACCATGAACGACTACGAGATCCTCGTGAACCTCTCCGAGTCGGAGGGCTTGCGGATGCGGATGAGCGATCTCGCGTCCGCCACCCTCCAGTCCAAGAGCCGCCTCTCGCACCAGATCACCCGCATGGAGAGCGCCGATCTGGTGCGCCGTGAGAACTGCGAGTCGGACCGCCGTGGCCTGTACGCGGTCCTGACGGAGCACGGCATGGAGACGATGCAGAAGGTCTCGCCGCACCACGTGGACTCGGTGCGGCGGCACTTCATCGACCTGCTCTCCCCCGAGGCCCTGGCGGAACTCTCCAAGGCCCTGAAGCCCGTCGCGGAACACCTCCGCGGGCACCGGGGACGTCCCTAGACAGCCCCCTGGCCGACGGCGGCCCGGCCAAGCGGTCGGGTGGTGCGGTCGGGCCGAGCGGCCGGGTGGTGCGGCCGGGTGGTGCGGCCGAACAGGGGACACGGCCGGGCGGTCAGGGCCGGCGATCGGAAGGCGGAACCCGAACAGGGCTCCGCCTTCCGGCGTCACTCCGCCGGCCGCACGAGGGCGCCGCTGCGGCGTGGTCGGGCAGGTTGGCCGACGTCCGCCCCCAGGCGCTGCCGTGATCCGGCCACCGCCACGGACTCCGGCCCGCACGAGGTCCTCGCCCGCGCCCGCCGGGACGAGCGGCTCGGGGGCGGACGCGATAGCGACCCCTTGCGCGGGCCCGGGACCTCCCCTGCGGCGCCCCGGCGACGCCTGGCGTCCTGCGCCGGGACCGCGCTGCGCTCACCCCTCCGTGAGGCCCGCCACCAGTTCGTCCGCCGCGCGGTAAGGGTCCAGGGACCCGCTGACGATGCGTTCGGCGAGGGCGCTCAGCCGGCGGTCGCCGTGCAGGTCGCCGATGCGCTCCCGCAGGGCGGTGACGGCGATGGTCTCGACCTCGCGGGCCGCCCGGGAGCGGCGCCGTTCGGCGAGGACGCCGCGCTCCTCCATCCAGGCGCGGTGCTTCTCCAGCGCCTGGACGACCTCGTCGACGCCCTCGGCTCGGGAGGCGACCGTCTTCACGATGGGCGGCCGCCAGTCGCCGGGGGCGCGGGCCTCGCCGAGCCCGAGCATGTGGTTCAGCTCGCGCGCGGTGGCGTCCGCGCCGTCCCGGTCGGCCTTGTTGACGACGTAGACGTCGCCGATCTCCAGGATCCCGGCCTTGGCGGCCTGGATGCCGTCGCCCATGCCGGGGGCGAGCAGCACGACGCTGGTGTCCGCCTGGGAGGCGATCTCGACCTCCGACTGGCCGACGCCGACCGTCTCGACCAGGATCACGTCGCACCCCGCCGCGTCCAGCACACGGATCGCCTGCGGGGCCGCCCAGGCGAGGCCGCCCAGGTGGCCGCGGGTGGCCATGGAGCGGATGTAGACGCCCGGGTCCGAGGCGTGCTCGGACATCCGGACGCGGTCGCCGAGCAGCGCGCCGCCGGAGAACGGCGAGGACGGGTCGACGGCCAGCACGCCGACCCGCCTGCCCTGCTTGCGGTAGGCGGTGACCAGCGCGGAGGTCGTGGTGGACTTGCCCACGCCCGGCGAACCGGTCAGACCCACCACGTAGGCGTTCCCGGTGAGCGGGGCCAGCGTCGCCATGACCTCCCTGAGCTGCGGGGACGCCCCCTCGACCAGGGAGATCAGCCGGGCCACGGCCCGGGGGCGGCCTTCCCTGGCCTGGGCGGCCAGCGAGGAGACGTCCTGCATCACAGCTCCGTTCAGCTCCGTTCAGCTCCGCCCGTCTCCGGCCGGATTCGTTCAGCTCCGGCCGGATCCGGTCGTCCGGTCCGACCATGGCCGTCCGGTCCGACCATGGCCGTCCGGCTCGACGACGGCTCAGGCCTTGGCCACCCGCACGATGAGCGCGTCCCCCTGACCGCCGCCGCCGCACAGCGCGGCCGCGCCGACGCCGCCGCCCCGGCGCTTGAGCTCCAGCGCCAGGTGCAGGACGAGACGGGCGCCGGACATGCCGATCGGGTGGCCCAGGGCGATGGCGCCGCCGTTGACGTTCACCTTTTCCGTGGACACGCCGAGGTCCTTCATTGACTGGACCGCGACGGCGGCGAAGGCCTCGTTGATCTCGATGAGGTCGAGGTCGGCGACCTCCAGGCCCTCCTTCTTCAGCGCGTGCAGGATGGCGTTGGAGGGCTGGGACTGCAGCGAGTTGTCCGGCCCGGCCACGTTGCCGTGGGCGCCGATCTCCGCGATCCACTCCAGGCCGAGTTCCTGCGCCTTGGCCTTGCTCATGACGACCACGGCCGCCGCGCCGTCGGAGATCTGCGAGGCGGAGCCCGCGGTGATCGTGCCGTCGCGGGTGAACGCCGGACGCAGCTTGCCCAGCGACTCCGCCGTGGTGTCGGCGCGGATGCCCTCGTCCTTGCTGAAGACGACCGGCTCGCCCTTGCGCTGCGGGATCTCGACCGGGGTGATCTCGGCCTCGAAGACACCGTTCTTCTGCGCCGCGGCGGCCCTCTGATGGCTCAGCGCGGCGATCTCGTCCTGCTCGGGACGCGCGATCCCGAGCCGGGCGTTGTGCTTCTCCGTGGACTCGCCCATCGCGATGTTCTCGAAGGCGTCGGTCAGCCCGTCGTGCGCCATCGCGTCGAGCATCTCGATGGCGCCGTACTTGAAGCCCTCGCGGGACTTGGGCAGCAGGTGCGGGGCGTTGGTCATGGACTCCTGGCCGCCCGCCACCACGATGTCGAACTCGCCCGCGCGGATCAGCTGGTCCGCGAGCGCGATCGCGTCGAGGCCCGACAGACACACCTTGTTGACGGTGAGCGCCGGGACGTTCATCGGGATGCCGGCCTTGACGGCGGCCTGCCGGGCCGGGATCTGGCCCGCGCCGGCCTGCAGCACCTGGCCCATGATCACGTACTGCACCTGGTCGCCGCCGATCCCCGCGCGGTCGAGGGCCGCCTTGATCGCGAAGCCGCCGAGGTCGGCGCCGGAGAAGGACTTGAGGGAGCCCAGCAGTCGTCCCATGGGCGTGCGCGCGCCCGCGACGATCACCGAGGTCGTGCCGTTGGAGCCAGTCGATCCAGTCATGAGCTGCGATTCCCCTTACCGGCCCTGCACAGGCCGAGGAGTGAACGAGGGTTTACTTCGAATGTACTGAGTGGCACTCCGTGCCGTCATCGGGCCGTCAGTGTGATCGCGCGCACGTTGCGTAACCACCTCCGGCGCGCTGCACTGACACCATGCTGACGCGAATCGACCACATCGGGATCGCCTGCCACGACCTCGACGCGACCGTCGAGTTCTACCGTTCCACCTATGGCTTCGAGGTGTACCACTCCGAGGTCAACGAGGAGCAGGGCGTGCGCGAGGCCATGCTCAAGATCAACGAAACGTCCGACGGGGGCGCCTCCTACCTGCAGCTCCTCGAGCCGACGCGGGAGGACTCCGCCGTCGGCAAGTGGCTCGCCAAGAACGGCGAGGGCGTCCACCACATCGCCTTCGGTACGGCGGATGTGGACGGCGACGCCGCGGACATCCGCTCCAAGGGCGTACGCGTTCTGTACGAAGAGCCCCGACGCGGCTCCATGGGGTCACGAATCACCTTCCTGCACCCCAAGGATTGCCACGGAGTACTGACAGAACTGGTCACATCGGCCCCGGTTGAGTCACCTGAGCACTGACCCTCGTACATATGGGCCGGTAGGGTTGGGCTCGGTCGCCGCTCACACCGGGGCGACCCGGTCCTGCCGCACGGCGGCGGGACGCAGCCGGGGTCCGGGTGTCGGGGGACGAGCGTCGGGGCAGCAGCCCATGCTCCGTCGTTGATCTGACACCATTCCCCGGGAGCCCCGTTCGGCGGATGGACGGAGCTCGTTCGGGAAGCTTGCGACCAGGGACGGATGGGACCGCGCAGTGCGGGGCTACGAGAGCCAGGAGCGGGAACCGGCGGCTGACGTCGACCACCTGACTCGGTTCGAAGCCGAGATGAAGCGGCTGAAGACCGAGCGGGAAAAGGCGATTCAGCACGCCGAGGACCTCGGCTACCAGGTCGAGGTGCTGCGCGCCAAGTTGCACGAGGCGCGTCGCACCATCATGTCCCGGCCCGCCTTCGACGGCGGCGACCTCGGGTACCAGGCCGAACAGCTGCTGCGCAACGCGCAGATGCAGGCCGACCAGTTGCGCCAGGACGCCGAGCGCGAGCTCAGCCAGGTGCGGGCGCAGACCCAGCGGATCCTGCAGGAGCACGCCGAGCAGGCGGCCCGGCTGCAGGCGGAGCTGCACCAGGAGGCGGTCACCCGCCGCCAGCAGCTCGATCAGGAGCTCGCCGAGCGCCGGCAGAACGTCGAGTCGCACGTTAACGAGAACGTGGCCTGGGCCGAACAGCTGCGCGCCCGCAGCGAGGCGCAGGCCCGCCGGCTGCTCGACGAGTCGCGGGCGGAGGCCGAGCAGGCCCTGGCCACGGCCCGCGCCGAGGCCGAGCGGGTCGCCTCGGAGGCGCGCCAGCGGCTCCAGGCCGACGCCGAGGCGGCCCGCGCGGAGGCCGAGCAGCTGCTGCTGCGCGCCCGCACCGACGCCGAGCGGCTGCTGAACGCCGCCTCCGCCCAGGCCCAGGAGGCCAGCGACCACGCGGAGCAGCTGCGCACCTCCACGGTCACGGAGTCCGACGCCGCCCGCCGCCAGGCCGGCGAGCTCAGCCGCGCCGCCGAGCAGCGCATGTCCGAGGCCGAGGAGGCGCTGCGCAAGGCGCAGGCCGAGGCGGACAAGGTGCTCGCGGAGGCGAAGGCCGCCGCCGAGAAGGCGCTGGCCGGCGCGGAGGCGGCCAAGGAGCAGCGCACCCGTACGGCCAAGGAGCAGGTCGCCCGGCTGGTCAGCGAGGCCACCAAGGAGGCCGAGACCACCAAGGCGGACGCCGAGCAGCTCGTCGCCGACGCCCGCGCCGAGGCCGAGAAGATCGTCGCGGAGGCCTCGGAGAAGGCCCGCACGCTCACCGCCGAGGAGAGCGCCACCCAGCTGTCGAAGGCGGCGAAGACCGCCGAGGACGTCCTCAACAAGGCGCAGGAGGACGCCCAGCGCACCACGAAGGCCGCCGCCGAGGAGGCCGAGCGGATCCGCCGCGAGGCGGAGACCGAGGCCGACCGGCTGCGCGCCGAGGCGCACGACATCGCCGAGCAGCTCAAGGGCTCGGCGAAGGACGACACCAAGGAGTACCGCGCCAAGACGGTCGAGCTGCAGGAGGAGGCCCGCCGGCTGCGCGGCGAGGCCGAGCAGCTGCGCGCCGACGCGGTCGCCGAGGGCGAGAAGATCCGCGGCGAGGCCCGCAGGGAGGCCGTCCAGCAGATCGAGGAGGCGGCCCGGTCCGCCGAGGAGCTGCTGTCCAAGGCGAAGGCCGACGCGGACGAGCTGCGCCAGAAGGCCACCTCGGACAGCGAGAAGGTGCGCACCGAGGCCATCGAGCGCGCCACCGCCCTGCGCCGGCAGGCCGCCGAGGTCCTGGAGCGCACTCGCGCGGAGGCCGAGCGCTCCCGCGAGGAGGCGGTGGAGCTCGCCGAGACCATCACCTCCAACGCCGAGCAGGCCGCGCGCGAGCTGCGCGAGGAGACCGAGCGGGCGATCGAGGCGCGGCAGGCGGAGGCCGCCGAGGAGCTGACCCGGCTGCAGACGGAGGCGGAGGCCCGCCTCGCCTCCGCCGAGCAGGCGCTGACGGACGCCCGGGAGGAGGCCGCGCGGATCCGCCGCGAGGCCGCCGAGGAGACCGACCGGCTGCGCTCGGAGGCCGCGGAGCGGATCCGTTCCCTGCAGCAGCAGGCCGACGCGGAGGCCGACCGGCTGCGCAACGAGGCCGCGGCCGACGCGTCCGCCTCGCGCGCCGAGGGCGAGGCCGTCGCCGTACGGCTGCGTTCCGAGGCCGCCGCCGAGGCGGAGCGGCTGAAGTCGGAGGCGCAGGACACCGCGGACCGGGTGCGCGCGGAGGCGCAGGCCGCCGCCGAGCGGCTGGCCGCGGAGGCGTCCGAGACACTGGCCGCCGCGCAGGAGGAGGCCGTCCGGCGCCGGCGCGAGGCCGAGGACCTCCTCGGCTCCGCCCGCCAGGAGGCCGGCCAGGAACGCGAGCGGGCCCGCGAGCAGAGCGAGGAGCTGCTGGCCTCCGCCCGCAAGCGCGTGGAGGAGGCGCAGACCGAGGCCGTCCGCCTGGTCGAGGAGGCGGACCGGCGTGCCACCGAGATGGTGTCGGCGGCCGAGCAGCACGCGCAGCAGGTGCGCGACTCGGTGGCCGGGCTGCACGAGCAGGCCCAGGAGGAGATCACCGGGCTGCGCTCCGCCGCCGAGCACGCGGCGGACCGCTCCCGGCGCGAGGCCGAGGAGGAGGCGGACCGGGTCCGCGCCGACGCCTACGCCGAGCGGGAGCGGGCCGCCGAGGACGCGGGCCGGGTCCGGCGCGAGGCGAACGAGGCGTCTCAGGCCGCTCAGGAGCTGGCCGAGCGGACCGTCGGCGAGGCGATCGCCGAGGCGGAGCGGCTGCGCTCGGAGGCGTCCGCGCACGCCCAGCGGGTACGCACCGAGGTCTCGGACGCCATCGCGCAGGCCGACCAGGACGCGTCGCGCACCCGGGCGGACGCCCGCGACGACGCCAACCGCATCCGTTCGGACGCGGCGACGCAGGCGGACACCCTCATCACCGAGGCGCGCAACGAGGCGGAGCGCCTGCAGAACGAGACGGTCGCCGAGGCCGAGCGGCTGCAGTCCGAGACGGTCGCGGAGGCCGAGCGGCTGCGGGCGGAGTCGATCGCGAAGGCGGAGAAGCTGATCTCGGACGCGTCCGGCGACGCCGAGCGGCTGCGGGCGGAGGCAGCCGAGACGGTCGGGTCCGCGCAGCAGCACGCGGAGCGGATCCGGGCCGAGGCGGAGCGCGTCAAGGCGGAGGCGGCCGCGGAGGCCGACCGCCTGATGAGCGTGGCCCGCGAGGAGGCCGACTCGACGCTGGACGAGGCCCGCAAGGAGGCCAACAAGCGGCGTTCCGAGGCGGCCGAGCAGGTCGACACCCTCATCACGGAGACCGCGGCCGAGGCGGACAAGCTGCTCACCGAGGCGCAGCAGCAGGCGCAGAAGACCACCGCGGACGCGGAGGCGCAGGCCGACTCGATGGTCGGTGCGGCCCGCAGCGAGGCGGAGCGGCTGGTCTCCGAGGCGACCGTCGAGGGCAACTCCCGGGTGGAGAAGGCGCGTACGGACGCCGACGAGCTGCTGGTCGGCGCCCGTCGGGACGCCACCGCGATAAGGGAGCGGGCGGAGGAACTGCGCGACCGCATCACCAGCGAGATCGAGGCGCTGCACGAGCGGGCCCGCCGCGAGGCCGCCGAGACGATGAGGTCGACCGGGGACCGCTGCGACGCGCTCATCAAGGCGGCCGAGGAGCAGCTCGCCAAGGCGCAGGCCAAGGCGAGGGAGCTGGTGTCGGACGCCAACTCCGAGGCCGGCAAGGTCCGTATCGCCGCAGTGAAGAAGGCCGAGGGGCTGCTCAAGGAGGCCGAGCAGAAGAAGTCGACGCTGGTGCGCGAGGCCGAGGAGCTCAAGGCCGAGGCGATCCGCGAGGCGCGGCGCACGGTCGAGGAGGGCAAGCGCGAGCTGGAGGTCCTGGTGCGCCGGCGCGAGGACATCAACGCCGAGATCTCACGGGTCCAGGACGTGCTGGAGGCGCTGGAGTCGTTCGAGGCGCCGGCCGGGGGCAAGGACGGCGGTGTCAAGGCGGGTGCCGCCATCGGAGCCCCCCGATCGGGTGGGAAGTCCTCGGACGGCTAGCGAAATGTGTGAAGTGCGTTAAAGTCTTGGGCCTTTGAGTGGACCGTTGGCAAGCGGTCCGCCGCCGAGCCACCCAAAAGGGGTGTCATTCTCCAGATCAAACACGCATACGCTCGATGACACACCGCAAAGGCCCCTAGGATTCCACCTATCACCTCACCGGTCTCATTCGACAGGAACCCCATGAGCGACACTTCCCCCTACGGCTTCGAGCTTGTGCGGCGTGGGTACGACCGCGCTCAGGTGGACGAACGCATCTCGAAGCTCGTCTCCGACCGTGACAGCGCTCTGGCCCGTATCACTGCTCTGGAAAAGCGCATCGAGGAGCTCCACCTCGAGACGCAGAACGCCCAGGCTCAGGTAAGCGACGCGGAGCCGTCGTACGCCGGTCTCGGCGCGCGTGTCGAGAAGATCCTCCGCCTCGCCGAGGAAGAGGCCAAGGACCTGCGCGAGGAGGCCCGTCGCGCGGCCGAGCAGCACCGTGAGCTGGCGGAGTCCGCGGCCCAGCAGGTGCGCAACGACGCGGAATCGTTCGCTGCGGAGCGCAAGGCCAAGTCCGAGGACGAGGGCGTCCGGATCGTCGAGAAGGCCAAGAGCGACGCGTCGCAGCTGCGTTCCGAGGCGCAGAAGGACGCGCAGTCGAAGCGTGAGGAGGCCGACGCCCTCTTCGAGGAGACCCGCGCGAAGGCCGCGCAGGCCGCCGCCGACTTCGAGACCAACCTGGCCAAGCGCCGCGAGCAGTCGGAGCGCGATCTCGCGTCCCGTCAGCAGAAGGCGGAGAAGCGTCTCGCGGAGATCGAGCACCGCGCCGAGCAGCTGCGCCTGGAGGCCGAGAAGCTGCGCACCGACGCCGAGCGTCGCGCGCGTCAGACCGTCGAGACGGCGCAGCGCCAGGCCGAGGACATCGTGGCCGACGCCAACGCGAAGGCCGACCGCATCCGTTCGGAATCGGAGCGCGAGCTGGCGGCTCTCACCAACCGCCGCGACTCGATCAACGCTCAGCTGACGAACGTCCGCGAGATGCTCGCCACGCTGACCGGCGCCGCGGTGGCCGCGGCCGGCACGCCGTCCACGGACGACGAGCCGATCTCCCGTGGGGTTCCGGCGCAGCAGTCCCGGTAACGTCCGGGAGTACGGCGTCCGAACATCGGTGAAGCCCTTTGCCACTCCGGTGGCAGAGGGCTTTGTCGCGCTTTAGCGTGGCCGCATGATCGAGCTCGAGGGCCTGACGAAGCGGTACGGCGAGAAGGTGGCGGTGAACGACCTCACCTTCACCGTCAGACCGGGCATCGTCACGGGCTTCCTCGGTCCGAACGGCGCCGGCAAGTCCACCACCATGCGGATGATGCTGGGCCTGGACCGGCCGTCCGCCGGGGACGTGCGGATCGACGGGCAGCACTACGACCGACTCAAGGACCCGCTGAAGTTCATCGGCGCGCTGCTGGACGCCCAGGCGGTGCACGGCGGGCGCAGTGCCTTCAACCATCTGCTGTGCCTGGCGCAGAGCAACGGCATCCCGCGCAGCCGGGTGCACGAGGTGCTGGACACCGTCGGTCTGACGGCGGTGGCGAGGAAGAAGGCCAAGGGGTTCTCGCTGGGCATGGGCCAGCGGCTGGGCATCGCGGGAGCGCTCCTGGGCGATCCGCGGATCCTGATGTTCGACGAGCCGGTCAACGGGCTCGACCCCGAGGGCATCCACTGGATCCGCACCCTGATGAAATCGCTGGCCGCGCAGGGACGGACGGTGTTCGTCTCCTCCCATCTGATGAGCGAGATGGCGCTGACGGCCGACCATCTCGTGGTGATCGGGCAGGGCCGGCTGCTCGCCGACACCTCCATGGCCGACTTCATCGCGCAGAACTCGCGGTCCTACGTGCGGATCCGCACCCCGCAGCGCGAGCGGCTGCTCGACGTCCTGCACGGCGCCGGGATCACCGTCGTGGAGACCGGCAACGGCTCGCTGGAGGTGGACGGCGGCAAGCCCGAGCACATCGGGGAGCTGGCCGCGCAGCACCACATCGTGCTGCACGAGCTGAGTCCGCAACAGGCCTCGCTGGAGGAGGCGTTCATGCAGCTGACCGCGGAGTCGGTGGAGTACCACGCGCACACGGACCCGCACGTGGACGCGTACCCGGACGCACACGCCGACGCGCCGCCACGACAGCAGCAGTGGGGCGACGACTGGACGAGGAGCTG
This sequence comes from Streptomyces sp. NPDC058291, assembly GCF_042880855.1. Classification (NCBI taxonomy): domain Bacteria; kingdom Bacillati; phylum Actinomycetota; class Actinomycetes; order Kitasatosporales; family Streptomycetaceae; genus Streptomyces; species Streptomyces sp. NPDC058291. The sequence continues at coordinate 47,178 of NZ_JBHVYK010000042.1, read as the reverse complement.
ACGATGGCGGCGAACCAGGTCATCCGGTCCGAATGGACCAAGATCCGCTCGGTGGCGTCGACGGTGTGGACGCTCTCCCTCGCGGTGGTCGTCACGGTCGCCCTCGGCATGCTGATCTCGGCGCTGTCGGACAACGACTTCGACCACATGAGCCGCAACGACCGGATCTCCTTCGACCCCACGTTCGTCAGTTTCGCCGGGATGAGCCTCGGCCAGCTCGCGATGATCGTGTTCGGGGTGCTGGTCGTGTCGAACGAGTACAGCACCGGCATGATCCGCACCTCGCTGGCCGCGGTGCCGCAGCGCGGCGCCTTCCTGTTCAGCAAGATCGCCGTGGCCGGCGGGCTGGCGTTGGCCGTCGGGCTCGTCACCAGCTTCGTCACGTTCTTCCTCGGGCAGGCCATGCTCGGCTCCCACCGGGCGTCGATCGAGGACAGCGGGGTCCTGCGGGCGGTCATCGGCGGTGGCCTGTACATGACCCTCATCGGGGTGTTCTCCATGGGTGTGGCGACGATGCTGCGCTCGCCGATGCTGTCGCTCGGCATCCTGATGCCGTTCTTCTTCCTGATCTCGAACATCCTCGGCAACGTCTCGGCGACGAAGAAGATCGGCCGGTACCTGCCCGACCAGGCCGGCAGCAGGATCATGCGGGTGGTGACGCCGATCGACGACGACACCCCGTACGGGCCCTGGGGCGGGTTCGCCATCATGGCGCTCTGGGTGGTCGCCGCGCTGGCGGGCGGTTATCTGCTGCTGAAGAAACGTGACGCCTGACGCTTCGGTCTTTGCTTTCATTTGAGCGGAACCGTCAGCGCCCCGATATCCTCCTAACCCTTACGGGGGCGTGCGCCCTGCTGTCCTGATCCTTTCGATGGGTGCGGAGCATGATCGAAGCAGTCGGCCTGACCAAGCGCTACGGCGACAAGACCGCTGTTCACAACCTTTCCTTCCAGGTACGGCCCGGCGCCGTGACGGGTTTCCTCGGACCGAACGGCTCGGGCAAGTCGACGACCATGCGGATGATCCTCGGCCTGGACAATCCGACCGCGGGCTCGGTCACGATCGGCGGCTATCCGTACCGCAGGCTGCCGAACGCGGCCCGCCAGGTGGGCGCCCTGCTCGACGCCAAGGCGGTGCACGGAGGCCGGCACGCCCGCAACCACCTGCTGTGCCTGGCCCAGCTGTCGGGTATCCCGGCCCGCCGGGTCGACGAGGTGCTCGGCGTCGTCGGCCTCCAGGACGTGGCCAAAAAGCGCTCCAAGGGGTTCTCCCTGGGCATGGGCCAGCGGCTCGGCATCGCGGCCGCGCTGCTCGGCGACCCGCAGGTGCTGCTCTTCGACGAGCCCGTCAACGGTCTCGACCCCGAGGGCATCCTGTGGGTGCGCAACCTGATGAAGTCGCTGGCCGCCGAGGGGCGCACGGTGTTCGTCTCGTCCCACCTGATGAGCGAGATGGCGCTGACCGCGGACCACCTGATCGTCATCGGCCGCGGACAGCTGCTCTCCGACATGAGCGTGACCGACTTCATCTCGGCCAACTCCGCCGACTTCGCGCGCGTGCGCACCCCGCACACCGACCCGCAGCTGCGCGAGAAGCTGGCCTCGGCGCTCACCGAGGCCGGCGGCCATGTGCTGCCCGAGCAGGACGGCGCGCTGCGGGTGACCGGTCTGCCGCTGCCCCGCATCAGCGACATCGCCCACGACTCCGACGTACGCCTGTGGGAGCTGTCGCCGCACCAGGCCTCGCTGGAGGAGGCGTACATGCGGATGACGCAGGGGGCCGTCGACTACCGGTCGACCGTCGACCAGAAGGCCGGGCTGCAGCAGCCGCTGCCGCCCGGCGCGCAGCCGCCGATGCCCGTGCCGGGCCAGGGCCAGCCGGGCTGGTACGCCCCGCCGCCCCCGCAGCAGGGCTACGGGCCCCCGCAGCCCGCCCCGACGGCCCCCTACGGGGCGTACGGCGCTCCCGGCGCGCCCGGGGCGGCTCCCGGCCCCGGCGGAGCCAACCCGTACGCGGCGCCCGCGCAGCCGACCGCCCCGGCACAGGCCCAGGCACCGGCCCAGCCCGCCCCGGCGGCGAGCCAGGCCCCGGCGCCCGCCCCGGCACAGGCCCCGGCCGTCCCCGCCACCCCCGCCCCCGACGCCGACCCGACCAAAAAGTCCGAGGACGCCCGATGAGCACCCCGCAGCACCAGTCGCCGCAGACCGCGCCCGCCTGGCAGGGCGCGCCCGGTCCCTCGTACGCACCGGCCGGCCCCGGCTACACCTCGCCGATCCCGATCGTGCGCACCCACCTCGGGCACGCCGTCGCCTCGGAGTGGACCAAGATCCGGTCGGTGCGCTCCACGATGTGGACGCTGGGCGTGTTCGTGCTCCTGGTCGTCGGCATCGGCCTGCTGGCCGGCGCGGTGGTCGCCGCGAACGCCTCCGAGAGCGACCTCGCGGGCGAGACCGCCCTGTCGTTCGGGTTCTTCGGGCTGCTGCTGGGCAGCATGTGCGTCATCACGCTGGGCGTGCTGACCACGGCCTCGGAGTACGGCACCGGCATGATCCGCACGACCATGGTGGCCTGTCCGTCGCGCGGCCGGGTCCTCGCGGCGAAGGCCGTCGTCTTCTTCGCCGTCGCCTTCGGGGTGACGCTCCTGTCGTCCGGCCTCGTCGCCCTCGTCCACGTGGGGATGCTGAGCGAGGCCCGGCAGCCGACCGGCGAGGAGTGGCTGAAGGCCACCTTCGGCGTGTCCCTCTACGTCGCGCTGCTCGGGCTGCTCTCGCTGGCCGTCGGTTCGATCATCCGGCACTCGGCCGGCGCGATCACCGTCATGATCGGCCTCCTGCTGGCCCCGCTGGTCATCGCGATCTTCATGTTCTCGTCCTCGCTGGAGAACCTGCGCCAGGCCCTGTTCGAGTACTCGATCCCGAACCAGATGAGCGTCTTCTACTCGACCTCGCTCAGCGAGAGCGGCCCGAGCGGCTGGGACCCGCTGTGGATCGCGCTGGGCGTGACCGCCGTCGCCCTCGGCGCCGCCTTCGCCCTGCTGGAGAAGCGGGACGTCTGACCCCCGCGAGGCCGGGCCGATCCGCCGGGTCCGGGGCTAGAACCTCGGCGCGTGACGGGACCGCCGCACCCCCGGGGTGCGGCGGTCCCGTGCGTTCCAGCACGCCTTGTGCCAGTGCCGGCGGTCGTCGACGCCCGCGTGTTCGGGCCAGGAGACGACGTGCGGGACGCCGTCGGGGATCATCTGGTCGCAGCCGGGGCACCGGTACGCCTTGCCCTGCGCGCTCGAACCGGCCACGTGCCGCACGCTCCACCGCTCGCCCTGCCAGGCCTCCGCCGACTGCCAGCCGCCGTAACGGCTCGCGGAGTCGTCCTCGGCGCTCCGGCCGGACGAGCTCTCACCCTTGGGTCGGTTGCGACGCGGGGACACGGGACACCTCACGGGGCTATACAGGAAGCGGGCTCGGCGTCCAGCGTACGCGGCCCGGACCGGGCTCCCCGTGGGTCGGCCGCCCCGCAAGTCGCCCTGCCGGACGCCGCATTCTGCAGACAATCCGCAAATCCCTTCGCCAGGCCGTGTCCTCGGCACGTGTCGGACGGTTATGCCCAGCGGGGGAGCTCCGCGTCGGGAGCCAAGGAAGCGGGAATGTCCATGCGTGTCGGAAGTTTCGTGTTGGGAGCCCAGTTCCCCGGCCAGGGCCAGGGAGAGGCGCTGCACCGTGCCGTCCGTTCGGCCGAGGTGGCCGAGGAGGCGGGTCTGGACTCGGTCTGGCTGGCCGAGCACCACTTCGTGCCGTACGGCACGTGCCCGTCGGCGGTCACGCTCGCCGCCCTGCTGCTGGGCCGCACCCGGCGGATCCGGGTCGGCACTGCGGTCAGCGTGCTGCCCACCGTCCACCCGGTGGCCCTCGGCGAGCAGGCCGCCCTGCTGCACCTGACGAGCGGCGGCCGCTTCTCGCTGGGCGTGGGCCGCGGCGGGCCGTGGGTCGACCTGGAGGTGTTCGGCTCCGGTCTGGCGGCGTACGAGCGGGGGTTCCCCGAGTCCCTGGATCTGCTGCTGCGCTGGCTGCGCGAGCCTTCGGTGGGAGCGGACGGCGAGCGTTTCCGCTTCCGCGAGGTCCCCGTGGTGCCCAGGCCGTCGGAGGCCCTGACCGACGCGGCGGGGCCGGAGGTCGTCGTGGCGTGCACCTCGCCGGCCAGCGTGCGGCTGGCCGCCGAGCGCGGACTGCCGATGCTGCTCGGGATGCACGTCGGGGACGAGGAGAAGGCCGAGATGGTCGCCCAGTGGCGGCGCTGCGCGCGCGCCGCCGGGCGCTCCGGGGACGAGATCCGTGACGCGGCACACGTCTCGGCGGGCGTCTGCCAGATCGCGGACCGTCGCACGGACGCGATGGAGACGCTGGTGAAGGCGATGCCGGGCTGGCTGAAGCAGGGCCTGGACGCGCATGTGACGGTGGACGGCCGAGCCCGCAGCATGCGGGACCCGGTGGCGTACACCGAACTGCTCTGCGGGCTGCACCCGGTGGGCTCCCCGCGGTTGTGCGCCGACCGCCTCGCGGCGACCGGCGAGCGCACCGGCATCTCGCGCTTCGCTCTGCTCGTCGAGGGCTCCGGCGACCTCGCGGCCACGGAGGAGAACGTACGGCGGCTGGGCTCGGAGGTGCTCCCCCACCTCCGGTGAACAGCCCAGCCGACCGCGAGGCCTGCCGCTCCCGTGTCTTGTGGAACTCCCGCGTCAGGAGCGGCAAGCGACAGCTTCACAGGTTCAGCAGTCCCGGAATTCCGGGGACTGGTTCAGCACCTGGCTGCGGACCGAGGTGAAGCGGCTGAGCTTCTCGTCGACAGCCGAGCCCAACGGGAACACCGCCACCCGGTGGCAGTTCTGGAACGCCAGCCGCACACCGAAGTGCCGCTGCAGGGCACCCCGTATGGCGTCACTCGCGAGCGCGCGCAGCAACTGGCCGCGTGCCTGCTCGTCCGGCGGGGGCGTCTGGTTGTCGGCGAAGTCTCCGCCGTCCACCTTCAGCTGGGCCACCAGGGAGCTGACCATCTCCCATGCGTAGGGCAGGGAGGTCCGGACGCAGTCGACGAATTCTGCTTCGTCGACCTCGCCTCGCTCGGCCTGTTCGAGTAGGGCCGGTGAGACGTCGAGCGACATGGGTACTCCTCTCGCACCCCCAAGGACAACAGGGGTTGCCGGACAGGGAAAGGGAGTCCGCATGCCGAAACACCGCACACGCTGAGTACACGCATCGCGACCTCCCGTTCACTACGGTAGGCAACGGACCGTGACGGCACCAGGAGAATGGGCACATAGGGAACCCCGGTTGGGCACACAATCGGCCACTGTCGCGTGCCCGTCGAACGATCTTTTTCCAGGGCGAATCGCTTGGGAGCGGGGGCGTCGGATAGCGTTGCGCCCCATGCGTCTCGTCATCGCCCGGTGCTCCGTCGACTACGCCGGCCGGCTCACCGCCCATCTCCCCTCCGCCCCCCGTCTGATCCTGGTGAAGGCGGACGGCAGCGTCTCGATCCATGCGGACGACCGGGCCTACAAGCCCTTGAACTGGATGTCGCCGCCCTGCACGCTCAAGGAGGGAACGGGCGACGACGAGGGTGTGTGGACCGTCGTCAACAAGGGCGGCGAGAAGCTCATCATCACGATGGAGGAGATCCTCCACGACTCGTCGCACGAACTGGGCGTCGATCCGGGCCTGATCAAGGACGGCGTGGAAGCGCACCTCCAGGAGCTGCTCGCCGACCGCATCGAGACCCTCGGCGAGGGCTACACCCTCATCCGCCGCGAGTACATGACCGCCATCGGGCCGGTCGACATCCTGTGCCGCGACGCGGACGGGCAGACCGTCGCGGTGGAGATCAAGCGGCGCGGCGAGATCGACGGGGTCGAGCAACTGACGCGCTACCTGGAGCTGTTGAACCGCGACCCGCACCTCGCGCCGGTGCGGGGCGTCTTCGCGGCCCAGGAGATCAAGCCCCAGGCCCGGGTGCTGGCCACGGACCGGGGCATCGGCTGCGCGGTCCTCGACTACAACGCCCTGCGCGGCATCGAGGACGACAAGCTGCGCCTGTTCTGACCGCGTCCCGCCTGTACACGACGAGACGGGCCGGGTTCCTGGCAGGGGAACCCGGCCCGTCTCGCATGCCCGTGGGCTCAGATCACCTGGTCCGGCGACGCCGACGGGCCGGTGCCCCCGACGGGTCCGGCGGAGGTGAGGGAGCTGCCCGGCGGGGACGACATGGAGTTGCTCGCCGAGTTCGAGGTGGCGCCGGTCGGCGTCCCGCTCTCCGAGGGCGGCGGGGTCGACGAAGAGGAGTCGCTCGGCGTGGGTGACGCCGACTGTGACGCGGACGGCGACGTCGAAGGCTGGGGAGTGGTGCTCGGCGACGAGGAAGGCCTGGGCCTGCCGGACGGCGAGCCCCCGTGCCCGGGGCCGGGCGAACCGGTGGCGTCCGAGGAGGGTTCGGGCGTCCCCGTCCCGGTGCCCGTCGGCGTCGGGTCGTCCGAGGTGCCCATCGTGCCGTCCGGACCGGGGTCGGTCGGAGCGCTGGTCGCCACGCCCGCGCCGGAGGAGGCTCCGCCGTCGCCGGGGGTTTCGGAGTTCAGGTCGTCGCCGTTCTGGCCGGCGTCGGCGGTCGGGTTGACGCCTACCCGGTCGGAGGGGTTGTGGGCGTCGTTGTCGGACGTCGCGCCGAGGGTCACCACCGTGCCGAGCACGGCGACGAGCAGCGCGCCTGCGCCGGCCGCGACCAGATTGCGCTTGGCCAGGCCCTTCAGGCCGCCGCGGTCGTGCCGGTTACGGGCCGGCGGGCCGGACGGCTCGTGCCGGGCGACGAGGGTGTCGGTCCGCGGCGCGGCTGCCGGGAGCGCCGCCTGGATGCCGCGCGGCGGGGACGCCGGCCCCTCCTGGCGCGCGGCGGGCGTCTCCTCGCCGTCCGTCGGCATCGCCGCCGCCGTCACCAGGCCGGGGATGTCGCCGGACGCGTCGGCGACCAGGGCGAGGGCGCGGCGGCCGGCCACGGTTCCGCGCTTGTCGGCGATGGCCCCGCGCAGGGCGAGGGAGGCCTCCAGTTCGGAGCGGGCCCGGCCGACGTCACCGGTGCACAGGGCGAGGACGCCCATCTCGTGGTGGAAGTAGGCGCGGTCGGCGGACTCGCCCGCCAGTCGGGCGGCCTCGGCGCCCTCGTGCAGGGCGCTCTCCCAGGCGCTCCAGTGCAGGCCGGCGGCGAACGCGGGCGCGGCGGTGCGGGCGAGCCGGACGGCGGTGGCCTCCTCGCCCTCGACGGGGCGGGTCGTGCCCGGGACGACGGCGGCGAGGGCGGCGAGCACGGCGTCGGCCTCGGCGCACACCCGCTCCGGCGTGACCGAGGGGTGGCCGGCCCACCAGGCGTAGTGCTGGGCGGCGGTGTGCGCGCGGGCCTCGACGTCGTCGGCGTATCCGGCGGCCTCCAGCTGGGTCCGGACGCCGACGGCGAGCCGGTAGCGGGCGCCGACCGGGGAGACGAGCCCGCAGGCGGCCAGCTCGCCGAGGGCCGCGTCGGCGTGGGTGTCTCCGACCAGGGCCGGCAGATGGGCCTCGTGCGGGACCTCGCCGCCGAGGGCGACGGCGAAGCGCAGCGTGGCGCGGGCGGAGGCGCTGAGGCGGGCGGCGAGCAGCGGCGCGGGCGCGGCGGCCTCGCCGAGCGAGGGCAGGGGTATCTCCTCCGCCTCGCCGGCCCCGGCGACGGCGTCGACCGCGCCGGTGCGCGGCCGGGCGTCCTCGAAGACGCCGAACGCGTCCACGGCGTCGGCCTCGGCGCGCAGCCGGTCGCGCTGCGAGAGCAGGGCGCCGGCCTGGACGAACCGCAGCGGCAGCCCCTCGGACTCGAACCAGAGGTCGCCGGCCCAGTTGGCCTCCTCCTCGGTGAGCACGCGGCCGACGGCCTGCTCGATGACCTCGACGCCGCCGGCGCGGTCGAGCCCGGTGAGGGCGACCTCCTCGACGGCGGACTCCGCGGAGGGCGCCGGGGCGTGTGGGGCCGCGCCGAGGAGGAAGGCGCATTCGGGCGTCGCGTCGAGGAGCTCGTCGAGGGCGGCGCCGCCGAGGTCGAGGTCGTCGACGACGACGACCGCGCCGACCTCGCGGACGAGGGCGCGCAGTTCGTCGTCCCCGGGACGGTGCCGGGGGGCGTCGTGGACGGCGTGGAAGAGGTCGTGCAGCAGGTCTGAGGCGGTGCGGTTGAGGCCGGAGAGGCGGACGACGCCGTCGGGGGCGAGGTCCTCGCAGTCCTCGGCGACGAGGTCGAGCAGGCTGGTGCGGCCGGAGCCGGGGGCGCCGGTGACCCGGACGGAACGGCCGCGGGCGAGCAGGCGGACCAGTTGTTCGCGTTCGTCCTGGCGGCCCTGGAGCGGCCGGGCGGAGCGGGCCGGTCCGGAGGGCGCGGGCGGCCGGGCGGCGCGCTCGGCCTCGGCGCGCTGTTCGGATGTGCGTTTGACGGGCTGTTCGGTTCCCTGCGCCCCGGGCGGGCGCCGTTCTATCTCGCTGCCGTCCACCGGGTTGACGGTGAGCAGGTGTTCGCCGACGACGAGCCGCACCGTGCGGGCCAGGGCCGGCTGGTGCTGGCCGAAGTCGGGTGTGAGGGGATCCCTGGAAGGGCGCGAGCGCGGAGCTTTCCCGTCGCTGTCATGGCCGTGCTCCTCGGGTCCCCGCGTGTTCGGGTCCATAGGTTCGAGCCCCCAAGAGCGTCGTGTGGCGGTAGCCCCTCCCGGCCTTGCTGCACACTTCGCTGTCGCTTCTGGTCCGGTGCCCGCTCGAGGCTGAAGGCGGCGGGCAGACGAACCGTAAACCTTCGCACAGTATCTGCGACAGCCCGGGGTGCCGTGCGGCCCGAAGCGTCACGGTCTCGTGAGGATTGCGCCCGTCACGCCTTTCCCGCGCAGGCCACGGCCCCCTCGGGTCACACCCGGGGCAGCGACTCCACGCCGATGCCGCCCTCGATCGCGAGGATGCGGTGCAGCCGGGTGGCCACCAGGAGGCGTTGCATCTGCGGGGGTACGCCGCGCAGCACCAGCCGTCGGCCGCAGCGGCCCGCCCGTCGGTGGACGCCCATGATGACGCCGAGTCCGGTGGCGTCCCAGGAGTCCAGTTCGGACAGGTCGAGCACCAGGTCGCCGACTCCGTCGTCGACGGCCGTGTGCAGGGCCGTACGGGCGTCCGCCGCGCTGCGGACGTCGAGACGGCCCCCGACGACCAGCTCGACGTGGTCGCCCCTGATGTGCATAGCGCTCCCCTAAGCGTGCGTCTCGTGCTCCGCGGTGTGATGTCCGGTCGTGCGTTGCATCCTCTGACTGCGTGAAGCGGCCGGAGGTTGCCGTCTGTGAGCGAACCGATACCGAATTCACCCGCAGGGGTGAGGCCCGTGGGGCCTGTGCGGTGTGGCGCCTGTAGAAGCCCTGCCCGCTCACGCGTCCGATGTCACCGGCGTTCAACCATCCGGCGCAGCCGTTCCGGCTGCCTGTCCGGTTGCCCGTCCAGGTACCTGTCCGTATGCCTCTCGGCCGGAGATTAGCGGTCGTGAGGCGCTGTGTGACCGGTTAGTAACGCGTTTCACGTCTCAGGGCGTGAGACGCCGGTCACGTCGTCAAATCCTGTCCGATTCCCCCCGATTGGACGGGAAGTGACCCCGGGCCCGGGGCAGTGACGAAGGGAACGGAACGCATCGCCGGGGACGGTCTAGATTGGCCGCATGGTCAATCTGACGCGCATCTACACCAGGACCGGCGACCAGGGCACCACCGCCCTCGGCGACATGAGCCGGGTCGCCAAGACCGACCTGCGGATCGCCGCGTACGCCGACGCCAACGAGGCGAACGCGGTCATCGGCACGGCCCTCGCGCTGGGCGGGCTCGACGAGGAGCTCGTCGCGGTCCTCACCCGCGTCCAGAACGACCTGTTCGACGTGGGCGCGGACCTGTCCACGCCGGTGGTGGACGACCCCGCCTACCCGCCGCTGCGGGTCGAGCAGTTCTACGTGGACCGGCTGGAGGCGGACTGCGACCGCTTCAACGAGCGGCTGGAGAAGCTGCGGTCGTTCATCCTTCCCGGCGGCGCCCCGGGCGCGGCCCTGCTGCACCAGGCCTGCACGGTCGTCCGGCGGGCCGAACGCTCCACCTGGGCGGCGCTGGAGGCGCACGGCGAGGCGATGAACCCGCTGACCGCCACCTACCTCAACCGGCTCTCGGACCTCCTCTTCATCCTGGCCCGCACGGCCAACAAGGCCACGGGCGACGTGCTGTGGGTGCCGGGCGGCGAACGCTGACGGGGTGCGCCCAGGGCGCGGCGGAACGATCGAAGGGCTAGCCGAGGTTGGCCGGTTCCCGCTCCGGTTCGCCCTTGGGTCGCTTCTTCGGGAAGAGGGTGTAGCTCGCGGCGATGACGAGGTTGACGCCGACGACGAACAGCATCCGCTGCTGCCACGCCCGCAGCGAGTCGGTCCCGCCGTCCCCGCCGACGTACCAGACCGCCGCCTGGAGCAGTGCGGCAGCGGTCAGCGCGGCGAGGATCCAGCGGGCGGCGACCTTCCACTCGTGAACGGCGCGGTCCGTGCCGTACTTCGGCGGGCGCACTGGCGGCGGGCCGCCGGCGAAACGGTGGGCGACCCGGGCGTCGACCCACCTGATCGTGGAGGGGCCGAGGCCCACGGTGAAGCCGATGTAGACGGCGGCGAGGCCGTGCCGCCAGTCCGGCTCCGCGCCGTTCTCGAGGTCGACCGCGGTCACGGCGAACAGCACGACCTCCAGCAGCGGCTCGCACAGCAGCAGGGCCAGGCCCGTCCTCGGCATCCGGAACACATACCGGAAGGCCGGCCCGGCGGCCAGCAGCACCCAGAAAGCCACCTCGCAGGCGACGATCAGCGCGACGATCACGGTTCGCTCCTCTCGGTCACCCTCCCAGGCTCCCGCCGCCCGGGCTCGCCTTCGTCATCGTCGAAGACGAACCGCCGGTACATCGAAAGATGCAGTTCGGGACCGTCCCCGGGGAGCAGGCGCCCGGAGCGGGGGGCGTGTTGGATGGAGGGCATGCCCGCACGACGACTGCCCCGGCCGCACCGTTTCGACGTCTGCGTCGCGGTCGGCGGACTGCTCGGCGGCCTGCTCCTGGCGGCCATCGGACTGGGCACCCGGCGCTCCGACGATCCGATCACCGTCTTCGACGGTCCCTGGCCGGTGCTGCTGCCGCTCACCGTGATGGCCGGCTGCGAACTGCTGCGCCGGGCGGCCCCGCGCACGGCTGTGATCGTCGCCGCCGTCGCAGTCACCGCGGACGTCGTCACCCAGGGCAGCCTGTCCACCGTGCTGATGTTCACCGACGTCATGTACGCGGCCGTCCTGTACGGCCCGCTCGCCTCCGCCCGCCGCATCCAGTGGATCACCGGGCTGCTCACGGTGGCGGGGACGCTGGTGCCGTTCGCGGTGTGGCGGGTGCCGGAGGCGCTGCTGATCGGCGTGGTCGTGGGCATCGTCGCGTACGGGCCGGCCGCCACCGGCTGGATCGTGCGCGATCACCGTGACGCCGCCGAGGCCGCCCGGCTGCGGGCCCAGCAGACCGCGCTGCTCGCCGAGGCGGACCGCGCCCAGGCGGTCACGGCCGAGCGGGCGCGGATGGCGCGGGAGTTGCACGACATGGTCGCCAACCACCTCTCCGCGATCGCCATCCACTCGACGGCGGCCCTCTCGCTCGACTCTCCGGACACCTCCAGGCAGGCCCTGACCGTCATCCGCGAGAACAGCGTGGCAGGGCTGGCGGAGATGCGGCGGCTGATCGGGATCCTGCGCGACGGCAGCGGGGACCGTGAGCCGGCCGCCGCTCCCACCCTCGACGGTCTGCGGGCTCTGGTCGACGGCGCCCGCGCCAACGGACTCGACGTCAGCCTCGACGCCGATCACGGCGCGGTCCCCACTCCCGTCGAGTTCGCCGCCTACCGCATCGTCCAGGAGTCGCTGACCAACGCCCTCAAGCACGCGTGTCCCGGCCGGGTCACCGTCGACCTCGTCCAGCGCGACGGCGTCCTCGATCTGCGGGTCCGCAGTCCGTACGGTCACCGGGACGGGCCACGGGCCCCGGGCTCGGGCGCCGGGCTCGTCGGGATGCGGGAGCGGGCGGCGCTGCTCGGCGGCACGTTCGCCGCCGGTCCGGAGGGCTCGCGCTGGAGCGTGCACGCCGTTCTGCCCCTCGTCGAAGGAGAGTCCGCATGAGCTCGGCCATCCGTGTCCTGGTCGCCGAGGACCAGTCCGCCGTCCGCGCGGGACTCGTCCTCATCCTGCGCAGCGCGCCCGACATCGAGGTGGTCGGCGAGGCGGCGGACGGCGAGCAGGCGGTGGCGCTGGCCCGGGAGCTGCGTCCCGACCTGGTGCTGATGGACGTTCAGATGCCGCGTCTCGACGGGGTGTCGGCGACCCGGAAGGTGGTCGAGGAGGGCCTCGCCGACGTGCTGGTGCTGACCACCTTCGACCTCGACGAGTACGTGTTCGGTGCGCTGCGCGCGGGCGCGGCCGGGTTCCTGCTGAAGAACACGGAAGCGAGGGATCTGCTGGCCGCGGTCCGCACGGTGGCCGCCGGGGAGGGGCTGATCGCCCCGGCCGTCACCCGTCGTCTGATCGCCGAGTTCGCCGCGCGGCCGGTCCGCGCGGCGACCGCGCGTCCCGCCGCGCTCGACTCGCTGACCCGGCGGGAGCGCGAGGTGCTGGCCTGCCTGGGCCGCGGGCTGTCCAACGCGGGGATCGCCGAGCGCCTGGACATGGCGGAGGCGACGGTGAAGACCCACGTGAGCCGGCTTCTGGGAAAGCTGGAGCTGCGCAGCAGGGTCCAAGCAGCCGTGCTGGCACAGGAGTTGGGCATGCAGACCGGGCCCGAGTGACATCCGCGGGCCATCCGCGGATCAGCCGTAGACCGCCCGGAAGCCGTGCGGGAGCCGTCCGGAGGGCGGTCCGGGGTTTATTGTCGCGCACTGGTCCAGACCTATTGACCTGTGGTCCAGACCTTTCTATTCTCGCGGCACCGTGGGTGTGAAGGCTCAGTCACGCCCCCCGACTCCCCCCGAGGAGGCGCAGGATGCGCTTCAGACACAGAGCCGCGGCAGGGTTCGCGACGCTGTTGCTCCCGCTGGCCGGCCTGGTGGGCCTCGCCGGCCCAGCCCAGGCCGCGACGACCGCCACCGCCACCTACACCAAGGCCTCGGACTGGGGCACCGGTTTCGAGGGCAGGTGGACGGTGAAGAACACCGGCACCGCCGCCATCAGTTCATGGACGGTCGAGTGGGACTTCCCCTCCGGCACGTCCGTCACCTCGGCCTGGGACGCCGACGTCACGTCCTCCGGCCTCCACTGGACCGCCAAGAACAAGTCCTACAACGGCTCCCTCGCCCCCGGCGCCTCGGTCACCTTCGGCTTCAACGGCGCGGGATCCGGCTCGCCGTCCAACTGCAAGCTCAACGGCGGCGGCTGTGACGGCACGACGGTTCCGGGCGACACCGCCCCGTCCGCCCCGGGCACCCCGACCGCGTCCGCCGTCACCGACACCTCGGTGAAGCTGGCCTGGTCTGCCGCCACCGACGACAAGGGCGTCAAGAACTACGACGTCCTGCGCGACGGCGCCAAGGTCGCCACGGTGACGACGACCTCCTACTCCGACACCGGTCTCACCGCCGGCACCGACTACTCCTACACCGTCCAGGCCCGCGACACCGCCGACCAGACCGGACCGGCCAGCGGCGCGGTCGCCGTCCGCACCACCGGCGGCGGCACCACTCCCCCGACCACCGGCGACAAGGTCAAGCTCGGCTACTTCACCGAGTGGGGCATCTACGGCCGTAACTACAACGTCAAGAACCTGGTGACGTCCGGCTCGGCCGCCAAGATCACGCACATCAACTACGCCTTCGGCAACGTCACCAACGGCCAGTGCGCTATCGGCGACTCCTACGCCGACTACGACAAGGCCTTCACCGCCGACCAGTCCGTCAGCGGCGTCGCCGACACCTGGGACCAGCCGCTGCGCGGCAACTTCAACCAGCTGCGCCAGCTGAAGGCCAAGTACCCGAACATCAAGGTGCTGTGGTCCTTCGGCGGCTGGACCTGGTCCGGCGGCTTCGCCCAGGCCGCCGCCAACCCGGCCGCGTTCGCGCAGTCCTGCTACAACCTGGTCGAGGACCCGCGCTGGGCCGACGTCTTCGACGGCATCGACATCGACTGGGAGTACCCCAACGCCTGCGGTCTGTCCTGCGACACCAGCGGCGCCGCGGCCTACAAGAACCTGATGCAGGCCCTGCGCGCCAAGTTCGGCACGGGCAACCTGGTCACCGCGGCCACCACCGCGGACGGCTCCTCCGGCGGCAAGATCGACGCCGCCGACTACGCGGGCGCCGCCCAGTACGTCAACTGGTACAACGTGATGACGTACGACTTCTTCGGCGCCTGGGCGGCCCAGGGCCCGACCGCCCCGCACTCGCCCCTCACCTCGTACAGCGGCATTCCGACGGCCGGGTTCACGACCGCCGACGCGATGGCCAAGTTCAAGGCGAAGGGCGTGCCCGCGAGCAAGCTGCTCATCGGCATCGGCTTCTACGGGCGGGGCTGGACCGGCGTCACCCAGGACGCCCCGGGCGGCACGGCCACCGGCCCGGCGGCCGGCACCTATGAGCAGGGCATCGAGGACTACAAGGTCCTCAAGACGTCCTGCCCGGCCACCGGCACCGTCGCCGGCACGGCCTACGCGAAGTGCGGCGGCAACTGGTGGTCCTACGACACCCCGGCCACCATCGCCGGGAAGATGGCGTGGGCCAAGAGCCAGGGTCTGGGCGGCGCGTTCTTCTGGGAGTTCAGCGGCGACACCGGCAACGGAGAGCTGGTGAGCGCCATCAACAGCGGACTTTCGTGAACGAGTTCGCCTGACCGTGTGACCGCATGACCTTCACCCTCTCCCGGGTCTCCTTCCGGGGGAGGGTGAAGGCGCTCACGCCACGTTGACCCGCTGGCCGGGCGGGGCCGCCTCCAGCCAGGCGAGAAAACCGGTCAACGCGTCCTCGCTCATGGCGAGTTCGAGGCGCGTGCCGCGGTGCAGGCAGACGAGGACCACCGCGTCGGACAGCAGCGCCAGCTCCTCCTCGCCGTCGGGAAGCCGTCGGCCGGCCACCTCGATCGAGCCCCGCTCCAGGACCCGGCGCGGACGGTAGGCGTAGGAGAAGACCCGGTACCACTCGATGCGGTCGCCGTTGTAGCGGGCGACGCCGTAACTCCAGCCTTTTCCGCTGGTGTCCGGTTCCTCGGCGACGTCCCAGCGCAGCGAACAGTCGAAGGTGCCGCCGGAACGCTGGATGAGTCTGCGACGCAGGCCGAAGACGAAAAGCCCCAGCACCATCAGCGCCACGACGATTCCGCACACAGTCAGAGCGAGGACCATCGACACCGACCTCCTCGTCTCCTGGGTACCGAAATAGGTAACGGAACGGAAAAAACATCCATATCTGCCTCAGCCGCGGTCGGCGCCGGATTGCTCCGGAACCGACCGCGGCTGAGTGACGTCATGCGGCTGTGCCCTGGGTCAGCGCGAGGCCGCCGCACGCAGTCGTACGTCCGCGCGGCGCTCGGCGGCGGCGTCGCCCTCCGCCTTCGCGCGCTCCAGCTCCCGCTCCACGCGCTGGACGTCGATCTCGTCCGACAGCTCGGCGATCTCGGCCAGCAGCGACAGCTTGTTGTCCGCGAACGAGATGAAACCGCCGTGCACCGCGGCGACGACCGTTCCACCATCACTCGTACGGATGGTCACCGGGCCCGACTCCAGCACACCGAGCAGCGGCTGGTGACCGGGCATGACGCCGATGTCGCCGGACGTGGTGCGCGCGACGACCAGGGTGGCCTCGCCGGACCAGACCTCTCGGTCGGCCGCGACCAGCGCGACGTGCAGCTCAGCAGCCAAGGTGGCTCCTCGGGTCACCACCCGGCGGATTCTGCCGGGTGTTGGTTACAAGTCTAATGGGCGTGGCAGAGGGGGCGGGACGCGCCCGCCCCCTCAGACGTGAGCCGGAGGGCTCACTGCGAACTCAGGGAGTTCAGGAGACGCCCAGCTCCTTGGCGTTGGCCTTCAGGTCCTCGATGCCACCGCACAGGAAGAACGCCTGCTCCGGGAAGTGGTCGTACTCGCCGTCGATGATCGCGTTGAACGCGGTGATCGACTCGTCCAGCGGGACGTCCGACCCGTCGACGCCGGTGAACTGCTTGGCGACGTGGGTGTTCTGGGACAGGAAGCGCTCGACGCGACGGGCGCGGTGGACGGTGAGCTTGTCCTCCTCGCCCAGCTCGTCGATACCGAGGATCGCGATGATGTCCTGGAGGTCCTTGTACTTCTGCAGGACCGTCTTGACGCGCATCGCCGTGTTGTAGTGGTCCGCCGCGATGTAGCGGGGGTCCAGGATGCGGGACGTGGAGTCCAGCGGGTCCACGGCCGGGTAGATGCCCTTCTCGGAGATCGGACGGGAGAGAACCGTCGTCGCGTCGAGGTGGGCGAACGTGGTGGCCGGGGCCGGGTCGGTCAGGTCGTCCGCGGGGACGTAGATCGCCTGCATCGAGGTGATCGAGTGACCGCGGGTCGAGGTGATGCGCTCCTGGAGGAGACCCATCTCGTCGGCCAGGTTCGGCTGGTAGCCCACCGCGGAGGGCATGCGGCCGAGCAGGGTCGAGACCTCGGAACCGGCCTGGGTGAAGCGGAAGATGTTGTCGATGAAGAACAGCACGTCCTGCTTCTGCACATCGCGGAAGTACTCCGCCATGGTCAGACCGGCCAGCGCCACGCGCAGACGGGTACCCGGGGGCTCGTCCATCTGGCCGAAGACCAGGGCGGTCTTGTCGATGACGCCCGAGTCGGCCATCTCCTCGATGAGGTCGTTGCCCTCACGGGTGCGCTCGCCGACACCGGCGAACACGGAGACACCGTCGTGGTTGTTGGCGACGCGGTAGATCATCTCCTGGATGAGCACCGTCTTGCCGACGCCGGCGCCGCCGAACAGGCCGATCTTTCCACCCTTGACGTACGGGGTGAGAAGGTCGATGACCTTGACGCCGGTCTCGAACATCTCGGTCTTCGACTCGAGCTCGTCGAAGCGCGGGGCCTTGCGGTGGATGGACCAGCGCTCGCCGTCGTACTGCTCGTCGACGTTCAGCACCTCGCCGAGGGTGTTGAACACCTTGCCCTTGGTGAAGTCGCCGACCGGGACGGTGATGCCCGTGCCGGTGTCGGTGACCGGGGCCTGGCGGACCAGACCGTCGGTGGGCTGCATCGAGATCGTGCGGACCAGGCCGTCACCCAGGTGCTGGGCGACCTCCAGGGTCAGCGTCTTCTTCTCGCCGGCGAGGGCCGGGTCGGCCACCTCGACGTGAAGGGCGTTGTAGATCTCCGGCATGGCGTCGACGGGGAATTCCACGTCGACGACCGGGCCGATGACCCGGGCGACGCGGCCCGTGGCAACGGCCGTCTCAACTGTCGTCGTCATTACCTGTCACTCCCCGCGGTCGCGTCGGCCAGGGCTGCGGAGCCACCGACGATCTCGCTGATTTCCTGGGTGATTTCGGCCTGGCGGGCCGCGTTGGCAAGCCGGGAGAGCGTCTCGATGAGCTCGCCCGCGTTGTCGGTGGCCGACTTCATCGCGCGCCGCGTGGCGGCGTGCTTGGAGGCCGCCGACTGGAGAAGCGCGTTGTACACGCGGCTCTCCACATAGCGCGGCAGCAGGGCGTCGAGGACGTCCTCCGCCGACGGCTCGAAGTCGTACAGCGGAAGGATCTCGCCCTTCGGCGCCGACTCCTGGGCCACCTCGTCGAGGCTGAGGGGCAGCAGACGGTCGCCGAGCGCCGTCTGCGTCATCATCGACACGAACTCGGTGAAGACGATGTGGAGTTCGTCCACGCCGCCCTCCGCCGTGTCCTTCTCGATGGCCTCGATCAGCGGACCCGCGACCTTCTTCGCGTCCGCGTAGGTGGGCTCGTCGGTGAAGCCCGACCACGACTCCGCGACCTCGCGCTCACGGAACTTGTAGTGGGCCAGACCGCGGCGGCCGACGATGTACGTGTCGACCTCCTTGCCCTCCGACTCCAGGCGCGCCGTCAGCTGCTCGGCGGCCTTGATCGCGTTGGAGTTGAAGGCGCCGGCCAGTCCGCGGTCGCTCGTGAGGAGCAGCACCGCGGCACGGGTCGCCGTCTCCGCCTCCGTGGTCAGCGGGTGCTTGGTGTTGGAACCGGTACCGACCGCCGAGACCGCGCGGGTGAGCTCGGTCGCGTACGGCGCGGAGGCCGCCACCTTGCGCTGCGCCTTGACGACGCGCGAGGCGGCGATCATCTCCATCGCCTTGGTGATCTTCTTGGTCGCGGTGACGGATCGGATGCGACGCTTGTAGACCCGGAGCTGGGCTCCCATGAGTCAGGTCCCTTCCTTACGTCACTTGGCCGCGGCCGGGGCGTCCTCGCCGAGAAGCTTGCCGTCCGAGGTCTCGAACTGCTTCTTGAACTCGGCGATGGCGTCGGCAATGGCGGTGAGGGTGTCGTCCGACATCTTCGCGCCCTCCTTGATGGAGGTCATGAGGCCCTGCTCCTTGCGGTGCAGGTAGTCCAGCAGCTCCTTCTCGAAGCGGCGGACGTCGGAGACCGGGACGTCGTCCATCTTGCCGGTGGTGCCGGCCCACACGGAGACGACCTGGTCCTCGGTCGGCATCGGCTGGTACTGCGGCTGCTTGAGCAGCTCGACCAGGCGCTGACCGCGCTCCAGCTGCGACTTCGACGCCGCGTCCAGGTCGGAACCGAAGGCGGCGAACGCCTCCAGCTCGCGGTACTGGGCGAGGTCGAGGCGGAGCCGGCCCGAGACCTGGCGCATGGCCTTGTGCTGGGCGGAGCCACCGACGCGGGAGACCGAGATGCCGACGTTCAGGGCCGGACGCTGGCCGGCGTTGAACAGGTCGGACTCCAGGAAGCACTGGCCGTCGGTGATGGAGATGACGTTGGTCGGGATGAACGCCGAGACGTCGTTGGCCTTGGTCTCGACGATCGGCAGACCGGTCATCGAGCCGGCGCCCAGGTCGTCGGAGAGCTTCGCGCAGCGCTCCAGCAGACGGGAGTGCAGGTAGAAGACGTCGCCCGGGTAGGCCTCGCGGCCCGGCGGACGGCGCAGCAGCAGCGACACGGCGCGGTAGGCGTCGGCCTGCTTCGAGAGGTCGTCGAAGATGATGAGGACGTGCTTGCCCTCGTACATCCACTGCTGACCGATGGCCGAACCGGTGTACGGCGCCAGGTACTTGAAGCCGGCCGGGTCGGACGCCGGGGCGGCGACGATGGTCGTGTACTCCAGCGCGCCGGCCTCTTCGAGGGCGCCACGCACGGAGGCGATGGTCGAGCCCTTCTGACCGATGGCGACGTAGACGCAGCGGACCTGCTTCTTCGGGTCGCCGGTGCGCCAGTTGTCACGCTGGTTGATGATCGTGTCGACGGCCAGGGCGGTCTTGCCGGTCTGGCGGTCGCCGATGATCAGCTGACGCTGACCACGGCCGATCGGGGTCATCGCGTCGACGGCCTTGTAGCCGGTCTCCATCGGCTCGTGGACCGACTTACGGGCCATGACACCGGGAGCCTGAAGCTCCAGGGCACGGCGGCCGGACGTCTCGATCTCGCCGAGGCCGTCGATCGGGTTGCCGAGCGGGTCGACGACCCGGCCCAGGTAGCCCTCGCCGACGGCGACGGACAGGACCTCTCCGGTGCGGGTGACCGGCTGGCCCTCTTCGACGCCGTTGAACTCGCCGAGGATGACGGTACCGATCTCGCGCTCTTCGAGGTTGAGCGCGAGACCGAGGGTGCCGTCCTCGAACCTCAGCAGTTCGTTGGCCATGGCCGAGGGGAGGCCCTCGACCTTCGCGATGCCGTCGCCGGCAAGGGTGACCGTACCGACCTCCTCGCGCGAGGCCGCGTCCGGCTTGTACGACTGGACAAAGTTATCCAGCGCGTCCCGGATCTCCTCCGGCCGGATCGTGAGCTCCGCCATCTGGGTTCCCTGCTCTCCTTGTTGGGCCCGAAGTTTCACTTTGGGGGGATGGGGACTCCCCCCTGGAAGAGGTGAATCCTCTGCACGGCCCAACCAGGGCCGCCATCAGTTCGTACTGCGGTCTTGCGTTGCTGCTAGCTCGCCATGCGGCGGGCGACGTCCTCGATGCGGTCCGCGAGGGAGCCGTTGATCACTTCGTCGCCGACCTGCACCCGGATCCCGCCGAGGACCTCGGGGTCCACGTCGAGGTTGAGGTGCATCCTGCGCCCGTAGAGCTTCGCGAGGGCCGCGCCGAGGCGCTGCTTCTGCGGGTCGCTCAGCGGCACCGCCGAGGTGACGACGGCGACCATGCGGTCGCGGCGCTCCGCGGCGAGCTTGGACAGGGACTCGAGGCCCGCTTCCAGGCTACGTCCACGCGGCGCGGTCACCAGGCGCGTCACCAGTCGCTCGGTGGCCGCGTCGGCCCGGCCGCCGAGCAGGCTGCGCAGCAGCTCGCTCTTGGCCGGGACGGTGGCCTTCCGGTCGGTCAGTGCGGCGCGCAGCTCGGTGTTGGAGGAGACGATCCGCCCGAAGCGGAACAGCTCGTCCTCGACGTCGTCGAGCGTGCCGGCCTTCTGCGCGGCGGTGAGGTCGGCGATGTTCGCCAGCTCCTCCAGCACGTCCACCAGGTCGCGGGACTGCGACCAGCGGGAGCGCACCGTGCCGGCCACCAGATCGGCGGTGGGGCCGCTGATCTGGCTGCCGAGCAGGCGCTGGACCAGCTCGGCCTTGCGGTCGGCGGCCTGCGCCGGGTCGGTGAGGACCCGACGCAGCGAGATCTCGCCGTGGAGCAGCGCCGTGACGGACGCCAGCTCCTGTGCGAGCAGCGCCGCGTCCACGGACGTGGAGTCCGTCAGCGCGTCGAGACGCTCACGGGCTGCTGCGAATGCCTCGCGGCTCGCTCCGTGTGCGGTCATCGAGACGCCTCGGCCTTCTCCTCGAGCTCGTCGAGGAAGCGGTCGATGACGCGGCTCTGCCGGGCGTGGTCCTCGAGGGACTCGCCGACGAGCTTGCCGGCCAGGTCGGTGGCGAGCTTGCCGACGTCCTGACGCAGCGCGGACGCGGCGGCCTTGCGGTCGGCCTCGATCTGGCTGTGTCCGGCGGCGACGATCTCCTCGCGCTGGCGCTGGCCTTCCGCACGCATCTCCGTGATGAGCGCGGCGCCCTGCTCCTGCGCCTCCTGGCGCAGGCGCGCGGCCTCGTGACGGGCCTCGGCGAGCTGTGCCTTGTACTGCTCCAGAACGCTCTGGGCCTCCGTACGAGCAATCTCGGCCTGTTCGATCCCGCCCTCGATGGCGTCGCGACGCTCTTCCAGAACCTTGTTGATGTTCGGAAGGAGCTTCTTGCCCAGGACGAAGAACACGATCGCGAACGCGATCAGACCGATGACGAGCTCGGGGATCTCCGGGATCAGAGGATTCTGGGCCTCCTCCTCAGCCGCGAGTTGCAGCAAGGGCGAGATCACATCAGTTCCTTCCGTGGAATTCTCTCGTCAGCGCAGACGCGGATCAGGTGCTCGGGTAGACGAAGCCCATGACCAGACCGATCAGGGCGAGCGCCTCACAGAGCACGAAGCCGAGGATCTGGTTCTGACGGATCAGGCCGGCGGCCTCGGGCTGGCGGGCCAGGGCCTGCGTGCCGTTACCGAAGATGATGCCAACGCCGACGCCGGGACCGATGGCCGCGAGACCGTAGCCGATTGCAGCGAGGTTGCCCTTGATCTGGACCGCGGCGAGGGTGTCGAGAGCGGACATGCCGTAACTTCCTTCTCTTTACACAGGCCGGTGGGGGTTGGCCACCGGAAGTTCAGGGGTGGGTGGTGCGGGTGCTCAGTGGTGCTCGGCGAGCGCGCCCTGGATGTAGCTGCAGGACAGGAGGATGAAGACGTAGGCCTGGAGGGCCTGGATGAACAGCTCGAAGACCGTCATCACGAGGACCATCAGGAACGAGACCGCCGAGTAGGCGATGCCGATGCCGTTGAGCAGGTACCAGGTTCCGATGGTGAAGATCAGGATCAGAACGTGGCCGGCGAACATGTTCGCGAAGAGCCGGACGGCGTGCGTGAACGGCCGGATGAACACGTTCGACAGGAACTCGAAGAACATGACCATCGGGAACACCGGGCCGAGCGAACGGTCGTAGCCGGTGATGTTCTTGAAGCCACCGACGAAACCGTGCCGCTTGAAGGTGATGCTCATCCACAGGACGTAGACCAGAGCGGCGAGACCGGCCGGGAAGGCGATCACGGCGGTGGCCGGGAACTGGGCGATCGGGATGATCGACCACAGGTTCATGATCCAGATGAAGAAGAACAGCGCGAACATCAGCGGGACGTACTTCTCGCCCTCGCGCTTGCCGATCGTCTCGTAGACGACACCTCGGCGTACGAAGTCGTAGCCGGCTTCGCCGACCATCTGGAGCTTGCCGGGGATCAGCTTCGGCTTGTTGAAGGCCGCCCAGAAGAACCCGATGACGACGACGGTGCTCACCAGCGAGAGCAGCATCGGCTTGTTGAACTCGATGCCGCCGACGGTGAAGAGCGGCTCGAACATGAACGAGTGCAGGCCGGGGGTCGGGAAACCGCACCCGTCGAAAATATGACAGTCGGTCTCGAAGGCGAGCGTCTTGGCGTTACTCACCGCGAGCTCCTTCAGCGTGGCGCATGGGTACGGCAACCTCGATGTGTCGGCGCGGCCTGCGACCGCGGGACGGCACTGGACTGGACTTGCGGATAAGGGGGCGGCGACTGGGCTCCGAACCGTGAGACGTCACAGGCACGCTTGCCGCCCGCGCCAGCTCTGCCGCAGTTGTGGCGAGACCATAGCAAAAGAGCGGAAGGCCCTTTACACCGGCCCTACAGGTCACGACGACGTCCGGGCGGAGTCCGGCTCGACGTAGAGGATCTTGGCCTTCATGTGCGAACGCACCTGAGCCGCGATCCACACGAGGGTGGCGGCGAGCAGGGTGAACGCGAAGCATTTCGGATCGAAGACCGAGGTCCCCTTGAAAGTGATCAGGATGATCATCAGCAACAGGATCTGCGTGGTGTAGAGCAACAACCCCATCGACTGGAACAGATGAGGGAACTGGCGCGCGGTACGCAACAGCACCACCAGTCCGCCTCCCATGAACAGCACGACGAGCAGCACGCCGAAGACGGCGCCGAGCGCTCCCTTGCCGCCGGCGACGGCGGCGCTCACCGCGACTCCCGCCACACCCGCGACAGCGGTGGGCAGGGCACAGTGCAGGAGCGTTCGTACGTCGTTGGACTGCATGGCGGCAACTCCGCAATCAAGGGGGGCAGGGTGTCGTCATGGACGAGCGTAGTCCCGGCAGGAGGGGCGAGAGACCTCACGCCGCCTCGCTCCGACGGACCGGCATGGTGCGGTCCATCGGCTCTGTCCGGGGGTACTCGTGAACCGTATCACAAACTATTTGATGAGGTCTTTACCTACTGGGTGTGCTCGCTGTCACACATGAGAGTGACAGTGCGCGTCTGGGCGGGATCGCGGGGAGCTTGTCTGGTATTGGCCAGGTTTGCCCTCCCGCAATTCCCCCACGACTTGGCAATGCTCTAGTCAGATTCTTACCTTGTCGGCGGTGAGATGGAGGCCCGGGCCGCCCTCGGATCCTGACCGCCGGGAGGGGCCCTGGGAGGGGGCGCTCACGCTCGCGCCCCTACGCCCGCTCGCGCTCCTGCGTCCGCGTCCGCGCGGCCCGCTCCGACAGGGCGGTGCTGCCGTTCAGCTTGCGGTGGGGGCCCGGCTCGCGGGCCGGGACCGTCTCCGGCGTCCGCTCGACCGGCGCCGCCGCCACGGCCGGCGAGGCGGCGGAGGCCGTCACGGCCTCGCTCGCCGTCCCCGCCCGCCGCCGGTAGCGCGGCGGGACGAAGGCCTCGGCCCAGCGCGGCGTGCGCGGCGTGAAGCGCGGCAGCAGAAGCAGTCCCAGGCCGACCGCGCTGAGCGCCACCACACCGAGGACGATCCACATGGAGGCCGAGTTGACCGAGTAGGCCAGCGCGCCGAACGCGATCAGCGCCGACCAGAAGTACATGATCAGCACCGCGCGGCTGTGCGAGTGGCCGATCTCCAGCAGTCGGTGGTGCAGATGCCCGCGGTCCGCCGCGAAAGGCGACTGACCGCGCCAGGTGCGGCGCACGATCGCCAGGACGAGGTCGGCGGCCGGGATCGCGATGATCGTCAGCGGCATCACCAGCGGGATGTAGACCGGCACCATCTGGTGGACGGCGTTGCGCTCGGACCCGGAGAACAGCTTCATGACGTCGGGGTCGACCTGGCCCGTGATGGAGATCGCGCCGGCGGCCAGCACCAGCCCGATCAGCATCGAGCCCGAGTCGCCCATGAAGATCCGCGCCGGGTGCATGTTGTGCGGCAGGAAGCCCAGGCACATGCCCATCAGGATCGCCGCGAACAGCGTCGCCGGAGCGGCGGCCTCGATGCCGTACGAGTACCAGATGCGGTAGGCGTACATGAAGAACGCGGCCGCCGCGATGCACACCATGCCGGCCGCCAGGCCGTCGAGGCCGTCCACGAAGTTCACCGCGTTGATGGTGATGACGACCAGCGCCACCGTCAGCAGGGTGCCCTGCCACTGGGTCAGCGCGACCGTGCCGACGAGCGGGATGGGCAGCCACAGGATCGTCAGACCCTGCATGACCATGACGCCGGCGGCGATCATCTGACCGCCCAGCTTGATCAGCGCGTCGATCTCGAACTTGTCGTCCAGGACGCCGATCAGCCAGATCAGCGCCGCGCCCGAGAGCAGGGCGCGCGGCTCGTTCGACTTCTCGAAGACCTCGTTGAGGTTGGTGAGATGGTCCGCGACCAGCAGACCGGCGCACAGGCCGAAGAACATGGCGATCCCGCCGAGCCGCGGAGTGGGTTCCCGGTGCACGTCACGGGCCCTGATCTCCGGCATCGCTCCGGCCACGATCGCGAACTTGCGTACCGGCCCGGTCAGCAGATACGTCACCGCGGCCGTGATGCAGAGCGTCAGCAGGTATTCACGCACGGGCTTCCCCACAGGTCTCGCTGGCCATCTCAGTCCCACACCCTAGCGATCGTCGGCCGCACGGCGCATACGTGTGAGGACTGCCGGGTACTGAGGATGGTTTCACGCAAGCCTGTGTGCGGGGGCGCACGGGGGTGTGCGAGACAGCGCGCACACGGCACGCGTACCCCCGGTTCAGCCGGGATACGGCGGAAACGCCAGGGCCAGCTCGCGGGCCTCCTCGCGGGCCTTCCTGCCCTCGGTCTCGTTGCGCACCACCCCCGCCAGCAGCGCCGCGATCCGCCTCATCTCCTGCTCCCCCATGCCCTGGGTGGTCAGCGCGGCGGTGCCCAGGCGCAGGCCGCGCGCATGCGGGTGCGGCAGGGCGCAGCAGTCCAGCACCATCCCGGCGGCCGCGAGGAGCCCCCGCGCGGCGCGGCCGTCCACGCCGAGGGGGGCGGGGTCGGCGGTGATGAGGTGGGTGTCGGTCCCGCCGGTCGTGACGGTGAGTCCCTCACTCTCCAGAGCGGCCGCGAGCACCCTCGCGTTGGCGACCACCTGATGGGCGTACGCGCGAAACGCGGGCGTCGCCGCCTCGCCGAACGCGACCGCCTTCGCGGCGACGGTGTGCATCTGCGCGCCGCCCTGCGTGAACGGGAACACGGCGCGGTCCACCCGTTCGGCGAGGTCGCCGCCGCACAGGATCATCCCGCCGCGGGGTCCGCGCAGCACCTTGTGCGTGGTGGCGCAGACGACGTCGGCGTACGGCACGGGACTGGGCGCCGCTCCCCCGGCGACGAGACCGATGGGGTGGGCGGCGTCGGCGATGAGATAGGCGCCGACCTCGTCGGCCACCTCGCGGAAGAGGGCGTAGTCGATGTGGCGGGGATAGGCGATGGACCCGCACACGATCGCCTTGGGCCGGTGGCTGCGGGCCAGCGCGCGGACCTGTTCGTGGTCGATGAGCCCGGTCTCCGCGTCCACCCCGTAGGGAACGAAGTCGAACCAGCGCCCGGAGAAGTTGGCGGGCGAACCATGGGTCAGGTGGCCGCCGTGCTGCAGCCCGAGGGCGAGGACCGTGTCGCCGGGCCGCAGCAGCGCCGCGTAGGCGGCCAGCACTGCCGAGGACCCCGAGTGGGACTGGACGTTGGCGTGCTCGGCCCCGAACAGCTCCTTGGCCCGGTCCACGGCGACGCGCTCGGCAACGTCGACGATCTCGCAGCCGCCGTGGTGGCGGGCCCCGGGATACCCCTCCGCGTACTTGTTGGCGAGCGTCGAGCCCAGCGCGGCCAGCACGGCGGGCGAGGCGAAGTTCTCCGCGGCGACCAGTTGCAGCGTGGACGCCTGCCGCTCCCGTTCCCCGAGCAGGATCTCGGCCAGCTCGGGATCCTGCCGGCGCAGGACATCGGCCTCGGGGACATGGGTGACCGACATGGGGCGCTCCGGGGCGACGACGGTGACGTACGTCCAATGTAGGCCCGGGGCGGGTGGCGCGCGCGGTCTCCGCACCCTCCCGTGGGACGGGTGCGCGGCCCCGGCGTCCTGGCGGGGCGCCGGCGGGCGCTAGGTGGTCGTCGCGGGGACGCCGGTGAGCGCTGTGACGACCGGGTCCAGCGCCTGGTGTATCTCGTCGCCGATCGAGCGGAAGAACGGCAGGGGCGCCCCGTACGGGTCGTAGACCTCGTCCGCCTCCAGTGTCGGGGCCAGGAGCCACCCGCGCAGCGCCGCCGCGGCGCGGACCAGGGCCCGGGCGCGCATCACGACGCCCTCGTCCACCGGGGGCAGGGTGGCCGGGTCGATGGCGTTCACCAGGCGGGTGAACTCCTTCAGGGTGAACGTGCGCAGGCCCGCCGAGTGGCCCATGGAGATGACCTGGGCGCGGTGGTCGCGGGTCGCCGTCAGGACCAGGTCGGCCATGATGACGTGCTCGTCGAGCAGCTCCCGGCCGGTGAAGCCGGAGGCGTCCGCGCCGAAGTCGGCCAGCACGGTCTCCGCGTTGGCCTCCATGGGCGCGCCCTCGTGGCCCCAGGTGCCCGCGCTCTCCACGATCAGCCCGCCCCCCAGCAGCCCGAGCCGCTGTGACACGAAATGCCGGGTCAGCCGCTCGGTGATGGGCGAGCGGCAGACGTTTCCGGTGCTGACGTGGAGGATGCGGAAGGTGTCGCGCGGATACCCGAACGTCGTCGTCTGCTCCGCGGCACGTTCCCCGTTGCCTATGCCACGCCCCGCGTCAGGGGCTGTCAATTCGCCACCTCGAGGTCGGGTACGACCTTGCGCAGCTCGTCCGCGGAGATCGCGCCGGCACGCAGCAGCAGCGGCGTCTCGCGGCTGACGTCGACGATCGAGGAGGGCACGTTGCCGGGGGTCGGGCCGCCGTCGAGGTAGACGGAGACGGAGTCGCCGAGCATCTCCTGGGCGGAGTCGCAGTTCTCCGGCGAGGGGTGGCCGGTGAGGTTGGCGGAGGAGACCGCCATCGGGCCGACCTCGGTGAGCAGCTCGATGGCGACCGGGTGCAGCGGCATCCGCACGGCGACCGTGCCGCGGGTGTCGCCCAGGTCCCACTGCAGGGACGGCTGGTGCCTGGCGACGAGCGTCAGCGCGCCCGGCCAGAACGCGTCGACCAGTTCCCAGGCCATCTCGGAGAAGTCCGTGACGAGGCCGTGCAGCGTGTTCGGGGAGCCGATGAGGACGGGGGTGGGCATGTTGCGGCCCCGGCCCTTGGCGGCCAGCAGGTCGGCGACGGCCTCCGAGGAGAACGCGTCGGCGCCGATCCCGTACACCGTGTCGGTCGGGAGGACCACGAGCTCGCCACGGCGCACGGCGGACGCGGCCTCGCGCAGACCGGTCACGCGGTCGGTCGCGTCGTTGGTGTCGTATCGCCGTGCCATTAGCGGGCCTCCTCGTACACGAAGTACCTGTGCGCGTCTGCGCGCGCGTCCTGCTGCGGGTCGAAAGTATCGGGCACGACGCTCACGGCATCGCCCTGCGGGCGGTGGCGAAGCGCGGCCGGTTGTTGAGGTCGGGGTGGTCGGCCGCGTCGGCCCAGCCCCGTTCCTCGGTGAAGATCCACGGCACCTGGCCGCCCTGGGTGTCGGCGTGCTCGATGACGACGACGCCGCCGGGGCGCAGCAGCCGGTGTGCGGTGCGCTCGATGCCGCGGATCAGGTCGAGGCCGTCCTCGCCGGAGAACAGGGCGAGTTCGGGGTCGTAGTCCCGGGCTTCGGGGGCGACGTACTCCCACTCGGTGAGCGGGATGTACGGCGGGTTGGAGACGACCAGGTCGACCTGGCCGTCGAGGTCGCGGAAGGCGTCCAGGGCGTCCCCCTGCCGCAGGTCGACCCTGGACCCCTCCATGTTCTTGCGCGTCCAGCGCAGGGCGTCCTCGGACAGTTCCACGGCGTGCACGCGCGAGCGCGGCACCTCCTGGGCGAGGGCGAGCGCGATGGCGCCGCTGCCGGTGCACAGGTCCACGATCCGGGGCTCGACGACGTCCATGGCGCGCACGGCGTCTATGGCCCAGCCGACGACCGACTCGGTCTCGGGACGCGGCACGAAGACGCCGGGGCCGACCTGGAGCTCCAGGTACCGGAAGAAGGCCCGCCCGGTGATGTGCTGCAGCGGCTCGCGCTGCTCGCGCCGGGCGATGACCTCCCAGTAGCGGGCGTCGAAGTCGGAGTCCTGCACGGAGTGGAGCTGACCGCGCTTCACGCCGTGCACGAATGCGGCGAGCTCCTCCGCGTCGTTGCGCGGCGAGGGCACGCCGGCGTCGGCCAGCCGCTGGGTGGCCTGAGCTACCTCAGCGAGCAGCAGACTGCGGGGGCTTGGGGGGCGTCCCCCAAATGATTGCTGCACGCGCGTCCTCCGTGTCGTCCTCGTCGTGCGTACGTCCTACATCGCCTACGCGGCCGCGAGCTTGGCGGCCGAGTCCGCGTCGACGCACGCCTGGATCACCGCGTCGAGGTCGCCGTCCAGGACCTGGTCCAGGTTGTAGGACTTGAAGCCGACCCGGTGGTCCGAGATGCGGTTCTCCGGGTAGTTGTACGTGCGGATCTTCTCGGAGCGGTCGACGGTGCGGACCTGGCTGCGCCGGGCGTCGGCGGCCTCCCGCTCCGCTTCCTCCTGCGCCGCCGCCAGCAGCCTGGAGCGCAGGATACGCATCGCCTGCTCCTTGTTCTGCAGCTGGCTCTTCTCGTTCTGGCAGGAGGCGACGACTCCGGTGGGAAGGTGCGTGATGCGCACGGCGGAGTCGGTGGTGTTGACGGACTGGCCGCCGGGACCGGACGACCGGTAGACGTCGATGCGCAGGTCGTTGGCGTTGATCTCGACGTCGACCTCCTCGGCCTCGGGCGTCACGAGCACGCCGGCGGCGGAGGTGTGGATGCGCCCCTGGGACTCGGTCGCGGGCACCCGCTGCACCCGGTGCACGCCGCCCTCGTACTTCAGCCGCGCCCACACGCCCTGCCCGGGCTCGGTCGCGCCCTGGCCGCCCTTGGTCTTCACGGCGACCTGGACGTCCTTGTAGCCGCCCAGCTCGGACTCGGTGGCGTCGATGATCTCGGTCTTCCAGCCGACGCGCTCGGCGTAGCGCAGGTACATCCGCAGCAGGTCGCCGGCGAACAGGGCCGACTCGTCGCCGCCCGCGCCGGCCTTGATCTCCAGGATGACGTCCTTGTCGTCGGACGGGTCCCGGGGCACGAGGAGCAGCCGCAGCTTCTCGGTGAGCTCCTCGCGCTGCTTCTCCAGCTCCTTGACCTCGGCCGCGAAGTCCGGGTCGTCGGCGGCGTACTCGCGCGCGGTCTCGACGTCCTCCCCGGTCTGCTTCCAGGAGCGGTACGTGCCGACGATGGGGGTCAGCTCGGCGTAGCGCTTGTTCAGCTTGCGCGCGTTGGCCTGGTCGGCGTGGACCGACGGGTCGGCGAGCGTCTTCTCCAGGTCGGCGTGCTCTCCGAGCAGCTCCTCGACGGCCTCGAACATGGTGGGCTCCTGAAATGACGAACGGGGGGAAGGGCGGGCGACCAAAAACGCCGGTCCCGGCGTGCCCCGGACGGGGACACTGCCGTGGACCGGCGAAGAGGGGCTCGCTACTTCGTGGAGCCGGCGGCGGCCTTGCCGAAGCGGGCCTCGAAGCGGGCCACACGGCCACCGGTGTCGAGGATCTTCTGCTTGCCCGTGTAGAACGGGTGGCACTCGGAGCAGACGTCGGCGCGGATGTTGCCGCCCTCGATCGTGCTGCGGGTGGTGAACGACGCGCCACAGGTGCAGCTGACCTGCGTCTCGACGTACTCGGGGTGAATGTCGCGCTTCAAGGTGTCTCCTAGTTTCGGGAGGGCGCCGGGTCGCTGCCGCGGGATACGACGAGCGTGAACCGGAGCCGACGTACCAGTCTGCCAGGACTGGCCGCATCCCCCAAAACCGGGGGGTGGGGCGATCTATTCCCGGGGGCCGGAAGAGGGAGGGCGCGGCGACGAGTCACGAGCCGCGGGCCGTGATCGCCGGCGAGGATGTGCGGCGACGGGACCACGGGCGACCTGCCCGCCGTCGGCGATTCGGCCCGGAGGCCGGGACCTCGTCCTCACCGCGGCGCGCGGCCGCGCCCTGCCGGCGCAGGGCCCGGGAGACCGGGCTGCCGTCCCGCCACGGCGCGGGCCGGGACTCCTGGCCGGGCGCGGGCCCACGAGGGGCCCCACGCCTGCCTCACGGCTGCCTCACGCCGTCTACGACGACGTGACGACCCCGGCCGCCTCGCCCGTCGCGTTGCCCGCTGTGGCCGCCGCGGGAATGGGCCGGTCGTTCTTCAGGGCCGCCCAGACCTGCTTGGCCTTCGTCTCCGAGACGATGACCCGGTTGGGGTTGGACGGGTCGTACAGGACCGGCATCGTGACCATGTTCATGTTGGTCGCGCTGATGCCCTTGAGGCCGTTGACGAACGACATCAGGGAGTTCAGCGAGGCGAGGTGGGAGTCGGTCGTGACGGCCTTGGTGGCGGTGTCGGCGAGGCCGTACAGCTTCGTGCCGCTGTTGAACAGGCCGACGTGCTTGACCTGGTCGACGAGCGCCTTGATGAAGGCCTGCTGGAGCTGGATGCGCCCCAGGTCGGAGCCGTCGCCGACGCCGTGCCGGGTGCGGACCAGGCCGAGGGCCTGCTCGCCGTCGAGGGTGTGCGCGCCGGCCTTGAGGTCCAGATGGCTGTCGGGGTCCTTGATGGCCTTGGTGGTGGTGACCCGGACGCCGCCGAGTTCGTCGATGAGCTTCTCGAAGCCGGAGAAGTCCACTTCGAGGTAGTGGTCCATACGGACGCCGCTGATCGACTCGACCGTCTTCACGGCGCAGGCCGCGCCGCCCGTCGAGTACGCCGAGTTGAACATCGCGTCGGACGCGGCGTCGTGCCCGACGCCCTTGGCGTCCGTGCAGGCGGGGCGGTCGATGAGCGTGTCGCGTGGGATGGAGACCACGCTGGCCTTCTTGTGGCCCTTGTACACGTGAATGATCATCGCCGTGTCGGAGCGGGCGCTGCCGTCGTCGGCGCCGCCGCCCAGCTTCCGGTTGGCTCCGGAGCGGGTGTCCGAGCCGAGGACGAGGATGTTCTCGGAGCCGTTGTCGGCCTTGGTGGGCCGGTCCGTGCCCAGCGCCTGGTCGATGTCGACGCTCTTGATGTTGCCGTTGAGCTTGAAGTACAGGTAGCCCACGCCCGTGCCGCCCAGCACGACGATGCCCGCGGCGGTCCACGCGGCGATCAGCAGCCCCTTGCGCCTGCCCCGCTGTCTGCGGTGGCGCGGGCCGTTGCTGCCGTCGGCCCCGCTCGTTGTGCCGGCCTCGCCCGGTATGCCGGGCTCCGGCGTGCTCTCGGCGGACATGCGCTCCTCGGTTCTCGTTCGACCTCACCATCGTCACTCCGCCGGGTCAGACGGGGAAACTCGGGACAGGGTTGCACGAACGCCCCGTGTCCGGACCGCGAGCGGACGGACACGAAGCGTCACGCAGGTGAGCGCGGACGCCCGCGCTCACCTGCGGTTTCAGCCGAGGCGTCGTACCGCGCGAGGTGCGCGCCGAGCGGTATGCCTGCGGAAAAGATCACACCGCCCGTGCTGCCGTCGCCCCGGTACGGCAGGAGCGGGCCGACGGGCGCTCCGGCAACGGAAAGGGCCGCCCCTCGAAAGTGAGGGGCGGCCCTTCTCCACCGGTCTGCGGCGACGGTCGTCAGTCGTTGTTGTTGCCCGGCGACGGCGTCGTCTTCTGGATCTGCAGCAGGAACTCGCCGTTCGACTTCGTCTGCTTCATCTTGTCGAGCAGCAGCTCGATCGCCTGCTGCTGGTCGAGCGCGTGCAGCACCCGGCGCAGCTTCCAGACGACGGCCAGCTCGTCGTTGCCGAGCAGGATCTCTTCCTTACGGGTGCCGGACGCGTCCACGTCCACCGCCGGGAAGATGCGCTTGTCGGCGAGCTTGCGGTCGAGCTTGAGCTCCATGTTGCCGGTGCCCTTGAACTCCTCGAAGATCACCTCGTCCATGCGGGACCCGGTGTCCACCAGCGCGGTGGCGAGGATGGTCAGCGAGCCGCCGTCCTCGATGTTGCGGGCCGCACCGAAGAAGCGCTTCGGCGGGTACAGGGCGGTCGAGTCGACACCACCGGACAGGATGCGGCCGGAGGCGGGCGCGGCGAGGTTGTACGCACGGCCCAGACGCGTGATCGAGTCGAGCAGCACGACGACGTCGTGGCCCAGCTCCACCAGCCGCTTGGCGCGCTCGACGGCGAGCTCGGCGACCGTGGTGTGGTCCTCGGCGGGACGGTCGAAGGTCGAGGAGATGACCTCGCCCTTGACCGACCGCTGCATGTCGGTGACCTCTTCCGGACGCTCGTCGACCAGGACGACCATCAGGTGGCACTCGGGGTTGTTGTGCGTGATCGCGTTGGCGATCGCCTGCATGATCATGGTCTTGCCGGTCTTCGGCGGGGCCACGATCAGACCGCGCTGGCCCTTGCCGATCGGCGACACGAGGTCGATGATCCGGGTGGTCAGCACGCCCGGGTCCGTCTCCAGCCGGAGGCGGTCCTGCGGGTAGAGCGGGGTCAGCTTGTTGAACTCCGGTCGGCCGCGGCCGTGTTCGGGCGCCATGCCGTTGACGGAGTCGAGACGGACCAACGCGTTGAACTTCTCGCGCCGCTCGCCTTCCTTGGGCTGGCGGACCGCGCCGGTGACGTGGTCGCCCTTGCGCAGGCCGTTCTTGCGGACCTGGGCGAGGGAGACGTAGACGTCGTTCGGACCCGGCAGGTAGCCCGACGTCCGGATGAAGGCGTAGTTGTCGAGGATGTCCAGGATGCCCGCGACGGGGATCAGGACGTCGTCGTCGGCGAGCTGCGGCTCCGGGGTGCCGATCTCGTCGCGCCCGCGACGGCCGCGGCGGTCGCGGTAACGGCCGCGACGGCCACGCCGGCCGCCCTCGAAGTCGTCGTCGTCCTGCGGGCCGTTGTCACGCTGCTGGCGGTCCTGACGGTCCTGCCGGCCGCCACTCTGCTGCTGACCCTGCTGCTGGCCGCCACGCTGCTGCTGGCCGCCCTGCTGGTCGTCGCCCTTGCGGCGGTCGCCGCGCTCCCCGCGGTCGTTGCGGTCGCCACGGTCGCGGCCGCGCTCACGGCGGTCGCGGCGGCGGCCCTCGGCGCCGTCGGCGTCGTTGCGGGCGTCGCCCTGCGGCTGGCCCTGGGCCTCGCTCTGCGCCGGGGCGGGCGCCTCGGTCTTCGCGGCGCTCTTGGCCTCGGCGACGACCGTCTCCGGGCTGCCCGCGTCGGCGGTGGCGCG
Organism: Streptomyces sp. NPDC058291; assembly: GCF_042880855.1. Lineage (NCBI taxonomy): Bacteria > Bacillati > Actinomycetota > Actinomycetes > Kitasatosporales > Streptomycetaceae > Streptomyces > Streptomyces sp. NPDC058291. The sequence continues at coordinate 13,273 of NZ_JBHVYK010000042.1, read as the reverse complement.
GCGGCGACGGCGCTCGACGGGGGCTTCTCCGCCGGCCGGCTGGCCCGGGATCTCGATCTGCTGCTGGGCCACGGCCTTCTCGGCGGGGGCCTCGGCCGGGGCGGCGTCCGCCTTCTTCTCGGCGGCCTCACCCGTGCGGGCCTTGGAGGTGGCGCGGCGCTTGGGCTTGGTCTCGGCGGCGTCCGCCGAGGCGGTGGCCTTCGCGGGGGCGGCGTTGCCCGCCTGCGCCTCCTTGATGACCTCGATCAGCTGGCTCTTGCGCATCCGCGCGGTGCCCCTGATACCGAGTCCGGATGCGACCTGCTGCAGCTCTGCCAGCACCATGCCGTCGAGGCCGGTACCGCGGCGCCGCCGGGAGCCCGCACCGGTGGCAGGCGCGGAGGCGTCCGTGGCGGGCGCGGCAGCGGTCTCCTCGACACGTGCGCCCATCAGATCGGTGGTGTCGCTCACGAAGGGTCCTTCCCTGGAGCGGACGTCGGCCTGTCTGGCTCGGCGACCGTTTGTGCTGTCCGACTTCGGTCCTTGCTGTGGCGAAGCCGGGGCGGTGGTCCGCCAAAGCGGCGGAAGAGTGTGTGCTGGTGATGGCGCTACCGCGACGAGCCGTGACACCCAGTGTCACGCGGCGTGGTCGCACCGATTCCGGAGCGTGCCCCGAAAACCGCTCAGCGTCGCTGCACGGCGTACTGCCCAGGTACGACGTACGGAACGCAGTGCGGTTTGGGAAGCTCCCGGAAGAATGTCTGTCCCGAAGGGGGACACAAAGCACCTCGCCATGGTGGGGTCGGGTGCAGACTTGAGATTAACACTACCGGATCCAACAAACATTCCCCCTCTCGAAATCCGGCAACCGTGCACTTCTAGATGTCGCCGGAGGGCGCCAGGGGCAGCACGCTCGCCCCTCGCAGGTCCAGGGCCAGGCGGTTCGCGGCCCAGTCCGCGCCGGCCGAGGCCTCGATCTTGTCGGCCGTCCCCGCGTCGGCCAGGGCCATCACGGTGGGTCCGGCGCCGGAGATCACCGCGGGGATGCCGTCGGAGCGCAGCCGCTCCACCAGTGCCGCGCTGTCCGGCATGGCCGGCGCGCGGTACTCCTGGTGCAGCCGGTCCTCGGTGGCCGGCAGCAGCAGTTCGGGGCGTCGCGTGAGGGCCTCGACGAGCAGTGCGGCCCGGCCCGCGTTGGCGGCGGCGTCGACGTGCGGGACGGAGCGCGGGAGCAGTCCGCGCGCGGTCTCGGTGAGCACCGGTTTCCCGGGCACGAAAACCACCGGAACGATGGAATCGGCGGGCTCCATCCTGATGGCCCGCGCGGCGCCCGCCTCCATCCAGGACAGGGTGAACCCGCCGAGCAGACAGGCCGCGACGTTGTCCGGATGCCCCTCGATCTCGGTCGCGAGCTCCAGCAGACCCGCGTCGTCGAGCTTGTTCTCGCCGCCTATGGTCACCGCGCGCGCGGCGACGATGCCGGCGCAGATCGCGGCCGACGAGGAGCCGAGGCCCCGGCCGTGCGGGATGCGGTTGGCGCAGACGATCTCGAGGCCGCGCGGCTGACCGCCGAGGACGTCGAAGGCCGTGCGCAGGGACCGGACGAGGAGGTGCTTCTCGTCCCGGGGGAGTGTCTCGCTGCCCTCCCCCGCGATGTCGATGTGCAGCCCTGAGTCGGCCACCCGGACGACCACGTCGTCGAAGAGTCCCAGCGCGAGGCCGAAGGCGTCGAAGCCCGGGCCGAGGTTGGCGCTGGTGGCGGGGACGCGCACCCGGACGGGGGCTGCGCGGAAGGCGGGACCGGCCATCTCGCGATGACTCTCCTTGAGCTGCGGAACTGTCGAATGAGATGCGATGCGATGCGTAGATGAGGACCCGGGACCGCGGCGGCGACGCGGCACTGCGGCATATGCGGCGGGCGGGTTGTGTACAGCCTATCGAAGGAAGGTTCTGCGGCGACATAGGGCGCACAGGAGGCGCACGATGCGTGTCGTAAGCCCCCTGTGCCCCCACCGGAAAACTCCCCGGCCGGCCGCCCGGCGGGTCGCCGCAGTCGCCGGGCGGCGGGGTCTCCGGCTGGTCGTCCGCGGCGCGCCGGGAACCGCCCGGGCCCCGGGACTGCCGGACTGCCGGACTCCCGGACTGCCGGACTGCCGGACTGCCGGACTGCCGGACTGCCGGACTGCCGGACTGCCGGACTGCCGGACTGCCGACGGGATGCTCGCGCGGCCGCCGGGGGGTGGGAGAGCCTGGATCACCGAGATTGCGCAGGTCGCCGGGGGACGGAGCCGACCTGCGAGCCGATCCGCGCCCCGACCTGCGAGCCGATCCGTGATCCGGCCTTGGGGTCGGCCCGTGATCCGGCCTTCGAGTCGGCCCGTGATGCGGCCCCGGAGTCGGCCTTGGAGTCGGCCTGCGGACCGCTCACAGGTCGTCGTCGGGAGAACCGAGACCGGTGGTGCCGGTCGTGTCGCTCAGGCGAGCCCGAGGCGCTCGGCTGCCGTCGCCGCGTCGACCGGGACGGTGACCGGCTGCGGGGCGCCGGCGACGGCCCAGTCGGGGTCCTTCAGACCGTTGCCGGTGACGGTGCACACGATCCGCTGCCCCGGGTCGACCTTGCCCTGCTCGGCCGCCTTCAGCAGACCGGCCACGGACGCGGCGGACGCGGGCTCCACGAAGACACCCTCCTGAGCGGCCAACAGCCGGTACGCGCGCAGGATCTCACGGTCCGTCACCTCGTCGATGAAGCCGCCGGACTCCTCCTGCGCGGCCAGGGCGAACTTCCAGGAGGCCGGGTTGCCGATACGGATCGCGGTGGCGATCGTCGACGGGTCCTTGACGACCTCGCCGCGCACGATGGGCGCGCTGCCGGACGCCTGGAAGCCCCACATGCGGGGCGTCCGTGCGGCGATCTTGTCGGCGGCGTACTCCTGGTACCCCTTCCAGTACGCGGTGATGTTGCCCGCGTTGCCGACCGGCAGGACATGGATGTCGGGGGCGTCACCGAGCATGTCCACGATCTCGAAGGCGGCCGTCTTCTGCCCCTCGATGCGCACCGGGTTCACCGAATTGACCAGCGCCACCGGGTAGTTGTCGCTCAGCGCACGGGCGAGCGTGAGGCAGTCGTCGAAGTTGCCGTCGACCTGGAGGATCTTCGCGCCGTGGATGAGCGCCTGCCCCATCTTGCCGAGGGCGATCTTGCCCTGCGGGACGAGGACGGCCGAGACCATCCCCGCGCGCACGGCGTACGCGGCGGCGGAGGCGGAGGTGTTGCCCGTGGAGGCGCAGATGACGGCCTGCGCGCCCTCCTCCTTGGCCCGCGTGATGGCCATGGTCATGCCCCGGTCCTTGAAGGACCCGGTGGGGTTGGCGCCCTCCACCTTGAGGTGGACCTCGCAGCCCGTGCGCTCGGAGAGCACCTGCGCGGGCACGAGTGGCGTGCCGCCCTCACGGAGTGTCACGACGGGCGTGCTGTCGGATACCGGCAGCCGGTCCCGGTACTCCTCGATGATTCCGCGCCACTGGTGGGTCATTGCTGGTTACTCTCCTTCAACCCGCATGATGCTTGCGACACCCCGCACGGTGTCGAGCTTGCGCAGTGCCTCGACGGTCCCGGTGAGGGAGGCGTCGGACGCGCGATGGGTGACGACGACGAGGGAGGCCTCGCCGCTTCCGTCCAGTCGGCCCTGCTGCCGCACGGTGTCGATGGACACGCCGTGCTCGGCGAAGACGGTGGCGACCTGGGCGAGAACGCCAGGCTTGTCCGCGACGTCGAGACTGATGTGATACCGGGTGACGACATCGCCCATCGGCGACACCGGCAACGCGGCGTACGCCGACTCGCCGGGCCCCGTCGCCCCGCTGAGCCGGTTGCGGCAGACGGCGACCAGGTCGCCGAGCACGGCGGAGGCGGTGGGAGCACCGCCGGCGCCGGGGCCGTAGAACATGAGCTGTCCGGCCGCGTCCGACTCGACGAACACGGCGTTGTAGGCGCCGCGCACCGAGGCGAGCGGATGGCTCAGCGGAATCATCGCGGGATGCACCCGCGCGGTGACCGAGGCCCCGTCGGCGGCCCGCTCACAGATGGCGAGCAGTTTGATGGTGCAGCCCATCTCCCGGGCGGAGGCGAAGTCGGCCGCCGTCACCTCGGTCATGCCCTCGCGGTAGACGTCGTCGAGGCGCACGCGCGTGTGGAAGGCGATCCCGGCGAGGATGGCGGCCTTGGCGGCGGCGTCGAACGCCTCGACGTCGGCCGTCGGGTCGGCCTCCGCGTAGCCCAGGGCGGTGGCCTCGTCGAGGGCCTCCTGATAGCCGGCGCCGGTGGAGTCCATCTTGTCGAGGATGAAGTTGGTGGTGCCGTTGACGATGCCCAGCACCCGGTTCACCTTGTCCCCGGCGAGGGACTCCCGCAGCGGCCGGATCAGCGGGATGGCGCCGGCGACGGCGGCCTCGTAGTAGAGGTCCTCGCCGTGCTCCTCGGCGGCGGCGTGCAGCGCGGCGCCGTCCTGGGCCAGGAGCGCCTTGTTCGCCGAGACGACGGACGCGCCGTACTCGAAGGCGGTGGTGATGAGCGTACGAGCCGGCTCGATGCCGCCGATGACCTCGACGACGACGTCGATGTCCCCGCGTTTGACCAGGGCGGTGGCGTCGGTGGTGACGAGGGCGGGGTCGATGCCCTCCCGGACCCGGGACGGCCGCCGCACCGCGACACCGGCGAGCTCCACGGGGGCCCCGATCCTGGCGGCGAGGTCGTCGGCGTGCGTCGTCATGATGCGCGCCACCTCTGAGCCGACCACTCCACAGCCCAGCAGCGCCACCTTCAGCGGACGCGTACGCATCATCCGACCTCGTTTCCTCATACCGTCTACGGATGTTTCCGGTTGACCCAGTCTCACTCACCGGACCGGACTTTCTGCCCCTGGTCCGGATCGTGAGACATCTATTTCATTTCCAGGGAACGTCAGACAGAAGATCTTCCGCCCGCCCGGGTGGCCGCCCGCCCGGGTGGCCGCCCGCCCGGGTGGCGGGTGGCCGGGTGGCGGTGGCCGGGTGGTGGCGGTTCGACCGACCGTCCCCCGACGGTCAACCGGACATCCTCCGCCCTACCCGTCCTCCGCCCTACCCGTCCGCCGCCCTACCCGTCCGCCGCCCTACCCGTCCGCCGCCCTACCCGTCCGCCGCCCT
>NZ_JBHVYK010000042.1:0-8010 GCF_042880855.1 Streptomyces sp. NPDC058291 | reverse complement strand
AGCCGTGCGCCGCCCTACCCGTCACCCTCGCACCGGCCGCCGCTCCCGCCGTCGCGCTCAGCCGACGTCGAGCCGCAGCAGATCCTCCTCCGTCTCGCGCCGCACGACGACCCGCGACCCCCCCTCGTGCACGACGACGACCGGCGGCCGCAGCACGTGGTTGTAGTTGCTGGCCATCGACCGGCAGTACGCCCCCGTGGCGGGCACGGCGATGAGGTCGCCCGGCGCCACGTCGGCGGGCAGGAACGCGTCCTTGACCACGATGTCCCCGCTCTCGCAGTGCTTGCCCACGACCCGCGCCGGCATCGGCGGGGCGTCCGAGACCCGCGAGACCAGCGCGACGCTGTACTCGGCGTCGTACAGCGCGGTGCGGATGTTGTCCGACATCCCGCCGTCGACGGACACGTACGTCCGCAGCCCGTCGAGCGGCTTGACGGTGCCGACCTCGTAGAGGGTGAAGGCGGTCGGCCCGACGATGGCGCGCCCCGGCTCCACGGAGATGCGCGGCGTACGCAGCCGCGCCCCCTCGCACTCGCGGGTGACGATCTCGGTCAGCGCCTTGGCGATCTCGTGCGGCTCGCGCGGATCGTCGTCGCTGGTGTAGGCGATGCCGAGCCCGCCCCCGAGGTCGATCTCGGGCAGTTCGACCCCGTGCTCGTCACGGATGTCCTTGAGCAGCCCGACGACCCGGTGGGCGGCGACCTCGAAGCCGGACATGTCGAAGATCTGCGACCCGATGTGCGAGTGGATCCCGATCAGCTCCAGACCGTCCAGCTGAAGCGCCCGCCGCACGGCCTCGGCGGCCTGTCCGCCGGCGAGCGGGATCCCGAACTTCTGGTCCTCGTGCGCGGTGGCGATGAACTCGTGCGTGTGCGCCTCGACGCCGACGGTGACCCGGATCTGCACCCGCTGCCGCTTGCCCAGCGACTGCGCGATGTGCGCCACCCGCACGATCTCCTGGAACGAGTCCAGCACGATCCGCCCGACGCCGGCGTCGATGGCGCGGTGGATCTCGGCCGTCGACTTGTTGTTGCCGTGGAAGGCGATCCGGTCGGCGGGCATGCCGGCGGACAGCGCGGTGGCGAGCTCGCCCCCGGAGCAGACGTCGAGGTTCAGCCCCTCCTCGTGCAGCCACCGCACGACGGCCCGGGACAGGAACGCCTTGCCGGCGTAGAAGACGTCGGCGTCGGCCCCGAAAGCGGTGCGCCAGGCCCGGGCCCGGTCGCGGAAGTCGGCCTCGTCGAGGATGTAGGCGGGCGTTCCGTGCTGCTCGGCGAGGGTGACGACGTCGACGCCGCCGACGGTCACGACGCCGTCGTCGTCACGGGCGACGGTCCGCGCCCACACCTTGGGGTCGAGGGCGTTGAGGTCGGCGGGCGGAGCGGAGTAGTGGCCCTCGGGGAGGACGTCGGCGTGACGGGGCCCGGCGGGGTGGGCGGAACGGCTCATCTGGGCTTGCTCTTTCAGAGGTGGTCGGGTGCGTCGATGCCGAGCAGGGACAGGCCGCCGGCCAGCACCGCCCCGGCCGCTTCGGCGAGCGCGAGCCGGGCACGATGGGCGGCCGAGGGTTTCTCCTCGCCACGCGGAAGAACGGCGGGAAGCAGAACGAGCGTGGCGTCGGCCACCCCGACCAGATGCCGGGCCAGCCGGGAGGGCGCGGACAGATCGGGCACGAGCGCCGCCCCCAGCTCACGGGCCCCGCCGAGCGAGCGCACCACCGCATCCGCAGACCGGTGCGACGACCGGTGCGACGACCCTGCCGACGGCGCGGTGACGGCGGTGGCGAGGACGCGGGGGTAGTCCGCGAGAAGGTTGACGAGGCCGGCGGCGTCCAGCGGACCGGGCTGCGCGCCGAAGCCCAGGTCAGCGGCGTTGCGCCGCACGGCCCGGGTGCGGGCGTGGGCGTACCGGACGCGGAAGAGGGGATTGCCCTCGCGCTGGACCAGATGGTCGGCGGTGATGCGGGGCCGGTCGTGCGGGGCGGGATGGACCAGCGCCCAGCGAGCGGCGTCGAGACCGAGCGGAGCGGGATCCTCGGGAGCGGGAACCGGCCGGACGACGGTGCCGCCCCGGCTGTCGCCGCCGTCAGCACCGCAGCGGCCGACGGCCTCACGACCGAGGCCGTGACGGATGTCCTGGCCGGAGCCCTGGAGGGGGCCGTGGCTGACGTCGACGCGGCCGCCCTGCGCCCCGATGATCCGCGCGAGGACGTCGGCCAGCACCTCGGCCCGCACCTCGTACGGCACCCGCACCGGGAAGACCTCTCCGGCGAGCTCGTCACTGTGCCCGTACCGCGGACCTTCGCTGCTGATGCGCCGGACCAGATCGAGGACGGCGGCCCCGTCGACCGTGATGTTGAGAAACCCGGGCCCGGTGATCTCGACCCCCGAGACGCCCTCGGCGCCCATCAGATGCGGTCGGAGAACCTCGGCCACCCGAAGCGGCGTCTGCCCGGCCGGCCTGGCGAGCTGCAGGGCGATGTTGGTGGCGTAGTCCCCCCGCCCGCCGGGCCCCGGCGACGTGACCACGGCACGGGCGGGAACGTCCACGCTGAGCTCCCCCTCGTCGACAGCACGACGCACCGCGCACAGCACGGTACGGGAGAGCTCGACGGGGGTCACGGGCCAAGCGTAGGGGAGGAGGGGGGCGGGAAGGCGACCCGATTGTCCAGGGATCCCGAGATATGGACGCGAAGAACGAAACGAGGCCAAGAGAACGCGGAAGGAAGCGGAAGGGAGAACGCCCTACTCCCCCTACTCCCCCTACTCCCCGGCCACAGGCTGCCCGCCGACCCCGCCGCCTTTCCCCACCCCGATCGCAGCCCCGGGCCCCGGCCCCAGCCCCAGCCGCGACCGGAGCTCCCCGCCGCCCTCCCCTTCGCCGGCCCCCCGCCCCACCAACGCCTTGACGACGGAGACGAGTTCGGTGGGATCGAAGGGCTTGGGCAGAAACGCGTCGACGCCGACCTCGAGCCCGCTCTCGACCTCGTACTGCGTACAGGCGCTGATGATGACCAGGGGAAGATCACGCGTCCGCGGATCGGCACGCAGCCGAGCGGCGGTGCGCAACCCGTCCAACCGGGGCATGACGACATCGAGGGTCACAAGATCGGGCCGCACCTGATGAACGACATCCAGACACTCGGCACCATCGGACGCGGTCACGACCTCGAGGCCCTCCAGCTCGAGATTGACCCTGATCAGCTGCCGGATGACCTTGTTGTCGTCCACAACAAGCACCCGGCCGGACGCGCCTGACACAACTCGAGAGTAGGTCGGGACCGGCCACCGCGTCCGGGTTTTCCCCACTTCCACCCCGTGCGAGCGACCCGGCCTCCCGCTGCCCCGCAAACCCGTTCCTGATCACCCCGAGCGAGCTGGTAGTGTTCTACCCGTCGCCGCGAGCAACACCTCCCGACCGACACGCCCCCGTAGCTCAGGGGATAGAGCAACGGCCTCCGGAGCCGTGTGCGCAGGTTCGAATCCTGCCGGGGGCACCTTGCAGAAGGTGCCCAAAGACCCCGTCACCAGCGGAAACGCTGAGGCCGGGGTCTTCGCGTATGTGCAGCCGTGTGCAGCCCACGGCGACCCTATGACGCGGTCTGTGGACTATTCGTGGACAGGATCTTGGGGCATCTGCCCTGGTCAGCTCCGGGATTTCCTACCGCGTCAGTCAGCCGGCGTCCGGCCACTCCTCGGGAGGCAGAGGCGGCGGCTCCGGGTCGGTCCGCCGTTCCACCTGCCGCCCGTTCTCCACTCGCAGGCTGGTCAACCACGGCCATAGATCCGGCAGAGCCTGCTGCGGACAGGCGAGGCGGTGCTCGATGCGACACCGCTGGAACGGATCCGGCGGACACACTCCGTAAACCGTGACCCGCCCATCGGACAGCTCGATCCAGCGGTGGTCCGCCGGCACTGTGTGGGCCAACGGGTGCATGTCCGGCTCCAACAGCACCCACTCGTGCTCAAGCGTCGCCACCCGATCCTGTATGAGCCCGCAGTTTGGGCACCGGTTCTGCCCTCTGCCTCAGCGGTGCCGCTTCTCATCTAAAACCCCCATAACGTGAGGGTCCCCAGGCAGTCGGGCAAGGCGTAGAGCACGAACCAGCCGGAACACCTGGGGCGGCAGTACGCCGATGAGACGGGACGCGACGCGGCAGGTGCAACCAGCACCTACCGGCAGAGGAAGCACGGCCGAGACACGGCGAAGCCCCCAGCCATTGGGGGCTGGGGGCTGACGGCCTACGTGCACGATTACTCGTACTCGCGCAGCAGCTCCTCAATCTTGCGGTTGGCCACCTTCTGCCGACCATCGATGCACTTGGCGTAGCGCGACAGCAGGACCTCCACACTGTTGCCCGCCCGTTCGGCAACCTCGGTCGCATCCACTCCGGAGTTGAGCCAGGTGGACAGCGCCGAGTGCCGCAAGTCGTACGGCCGCGCAGCGAGCGGAGAGGCTACGGCAGCCGGCGGAAGCGCCAGAAGCCGGGCTTCCTGCCAGACCCGGTAGTAGGTCGACGAGCCGACCACTCCCCCACGCTCGTTGGTGAACATCCGCCCGTCGTCCGCAGTCCCGAAGGTGTCGAGGTGCTGCCGCAGAATGGCGACGAGCTGAGGCGGGATCGGCACGGGACGGACTTCTTCCGCGGGCCGGTTCTTCAATCCGCGGTCGTCATGTGTCTCACCGGAGTCCGTCCACTGCTTGCCCGCACTGGGCCGGGTCCGGTGAAGAAGCGCCGTACCCCAGCCCGCCTCAGGCAGCTTCAGATCCGCTTCCGTGAGTCCCACAACCTCGGCGGGTCGGAAGGCGCCGTAGTACATGCAGGCGAACAAGCCGACCAGTCGGCGGCCGCGGGCCCGGCCGTATCCGCCTACGTACGAAACATCGGTCAGGAGGGAACGCGCCTGCTCGGTATTTGCAACCACACGCGGATCAACTTCCCCCGCAACCTTCGGCTTCTTCCACCGAATTGCACTGATCGGATCCTCTTTGAACTCTCCGAGATCCACTGCATAGTGCAGGGCATTGACGAGCGTCCGGCGCTTCCGACGTACGGTTTCCGCGGCAGCCGCCGTTCCGTCGAGCTTCAGCTTCAGCGAGTCCAGAACAGCCCTGGCGAGGGCGGCGTCCCCAAGGTCAGCCAGGGGGCGCGATGCCTTGGAGACCCAGTGCACAGCACGCTCGCGACGTCATCCGGCAAGTCACGGTCATCAGGGCCAGGCAGGACGAAGGCCCAGGTGCGCAGCGCCTTCCTGATACCTCCTCGGGAGGCCGTCCCGGCCGGTCGTCCAGAAGCGCCATGGTCACCGCGGTCAACGACTCGTTGATCCCGCTACGCGTGTTGGGGGCCGCATGCGGCCACTTCATGGCGAGGTACTTGAGAGCGAAGGCGTACCAGTTCGTCGAGGCCGCCTGTTCCACCATCGAGTCAAGCAGTCCGGTGACTGTGTCGAACTCTTCACCAGCATGGGCAGCCCGGAGGAGTTTGGAACGGTAGTGATCCGCCAGCCCTTTGGTGCGGAACTGATCGGAGAACACATTCCCGGCGACGATCCACCGGACGTCGTACGACGACTTCTTCGTGTTCCTCTTCCGAACGCCCCACACCTTCACATCGAGAGACTTCACGCCGCCGCCTCCAACTGTCGAAGCCACGTGGTGAAGTCACTCCGCCAAACACGGAGCTCTCCGTTGGGCAGCTTGAACGCGGCTGGCCCGTATCCCAGCTGCCGCCAGCGGTAGAAGGTGCGCCGGGAGACTCCGCCCAGCTCGCCGAGGATCTGCGGAACGGTCATCAGTTCGTCTCGTCGGCGGTCCACGACGAGTCTCCTTCCGTATTCGAGGTGTCGGGTCGCCGTGAGGTGGCGAGCCAGGATTCGGCAGCGGTCAACCCGGTACCGGCAAAGCGCCAGTGCGAGAGGACGAGGACGGTGTCCGGGTCCGGGAGGGGGTGGCCGGCCAGGGCCGCGCGTTCGCGGGTGAGTGCTTCGTTGTGGTCGGCGCGTTCCTGGCGGAGGGCACCGAGGGTTACGGAGTACGCGCGAGATTTCGTCGAGAAGTGGCCGCGGAAGCCGAGCATGTGGGCCCACTTGCGCAGCCGGAGTTCTTCGAGTTCGGGCAGTCCGCCGAGGTGCCAGCAGGTGAGGATCATCTGCCGGGCATGGTCGGTGACGTCGGTGCCGATCAGGTCGGTGATGGGGTTGCGGATCGGGCGATCGATGGTGCCCGTCGCGCTCTCCGCGCCCTTAGACGTCATCTCATTTGGTTGGGTAAGCTGCCGATTGTGGCAGGGATCGTTGAGCGTGGTGCCGGACGAGTTGTGGGAGATGTTCCGGCGGGTGGTGCCGGAGGCGCCGTCGCGACCTCAGGGCGGCGGCCGGCGCCGACACGGCGACCGCGAAGTTCTGGCCGCAATCGTCTTCGTAGCGACCTCAGGCTGCACATGGCAGCAGCTGCCATCCGCGTCGTTCGGTCCGTCAGGAGCGACGGCCCACCGACGCTTTGCCGAGTGGACGAAGGCCCGCGTGTGGGCAAAACTCCATCGCCTGGTCCTCGACGAACTCGGCTCTCGCGGCGACTTGGACTGGTCCCGCTGCGCGATCGACTCGGTGAACCTGCGGGCCCTGAAAAGGGGGAGCTGACAGGCCCGAATCCTGTGGATCGGGGCTAGTACGGCTCGAAAATCCACCTGATCACCGAACGGACCGGTCTGCCCCTGTCCGTCGGAATCTCCGGAGCGAACCTGCACGACAGCCAGGCCCTGATCCCCCTGGTGAAGGGCATACCGCCGATTCGCTCCCGGCGCGGACGCCGGCGGCGCAGGCCGGCCAAACTCCACGCCGACAAGGGATACGACTACGACCACCTGCGGCGATGGTTACGCGGACGCGGCATCCGGCACCGCATCGCCCGCAGAGGCATCGAGTCCTCGACTCGTCTGGGCCGCTACCGCTGGACCATAGAACGCACCATGTTCTGCTCGCCGGATGCCGCAGACTGCACCGCCGCTACGAGCGCAAAGCCGAGCACTTCCTGGCCTTCGCCAGCATCGCCTGCACCCTCATCTGCTACCGCCGCATCACCAAATGAGATGAAGTCTAAGAAGGCACGCTCGTGATCGTGTTACGAGCTCCAATGAAGGTTCAGACGCCCCCGATAGAGAGTTCGTCATCCGCTGCTCGGGCTCGGATCCACCCCTAAAGCGGTGCTCAACCAGCCGTGGCCTATCCGTGGACTCGTCCCGCCTGATCTGCCGCGCGCAGGGCTTCCAGCTGCCACGTTGCCAGGACCCAAGCGGCCTCCGGACACGTGTCCCGGGGCTGCAGGTTCATCGTGCCATGCTCGGCATCGCACACCTGCACAAACTAGCCCTCCCTGGATGACCCAGAGCCCAGTCCGAGGTGGTCGGGACTGCTGCATGATCGGGTGACAGCGGGGTTTATGCAGCCAGAGCTGCGGGTGGGGTCATGATGGTCTCGTACTCGACGGGGGTCAATCGGCCCAGGCGTCTCTGGCGCCGGCGCCGGTGGTAGGTCCGCTCGATCCAGGTGACGATCGCGATCCGCGGCTCCTGTCGAGTGGCCCAGGTGCGGCGATCGAGGACGTTCTTCTGCAGCAGCGCGAAGAAGCTCTCCATGGCGGCGTTGTCGCCGGCGGCCCCGACGCGGCCCATCGAGCCGACCAGGCCGTGCCGAGTGAGTACGGCAGCAACCTTCCGTGACCGAAACTGCGAGCCGCGGTCCGAATGCACCACGCAACCGGCCACCTGGCCGCGGCGGCGACGGCGGACTCCAGCGCGGCCACGGCGAGGCGGGACTCCATCCGGGCGTCGATGGAGTAGCCCACGATGCGGCCCGAGTACACGTCCTTGACGGCGCACAGATACAGCTTGCCCTCGCCGGTTGCGTGCTCGGTGATGTCCGTGAGCCACAGCCTGTTCGGCCTGTCCGCGGTGAAGTCGCGCCGCACGAGGTCGTCGTGGACCGGCGGTCCGGACTTGGCGTTCTTCCC
>NZ_JBHVYK010000041.1:56036-65021 GCF_042880855.1 Streptomyces sp. NPDC058291 | reverse complement strand
CGATCGGCCCGGGCTCGGCTGCACCGCGTCCGTCGGCGTCCCGGCGGACCCGCCTCAGGCTGCCGGGCTGGAGGCCGCCGGGGCCGGTTCCGGCGGGCCGCCGGCGACGGTGGTGGAGGCGCCTGCGGCCGGGGACGGCGAGGCGGCCGACGGCGGGGACGCGGCCGGTGACGAGGCGGGCGGTGGCGCGGACGGCGTCGGAGCGACCACCGGACTGCTCGGGCCGGGCGCCGAGGAGGCCAGGGCCGTTGGCCTGGAACTCGGGCGAGGGGAGCCGCTCGACGCCGGCCGCGTCGCGGCGGAGGGCCCGGCCGACGGAGCCGCGCTTCCCGAGGCCGTCGGCGCCGCGCTCAACCCCGGCTTGCCCGACGCCGCCCCCTGCGCGGAGGCCGGGGCCCCCGTGTCGGCGGGCAGCCCGGATCCGGGCCGTCCGGGCCGGGGGGCGCCGGAGTCGTCGGGCGCCGACGTGCTGTCGACCTTGCCGGCCGCCGGCTTGTCGTCGGCCTTGCCCGGCACGGGGAGCGGCAGCCAGGGCGCGCCGGCGTTGCCGGACAGCAGGGCGGCCACGATGACCACGGCATAGGCCCCGCAGGCGGTGCCCACGAGGATGCCGATGCGACGGAACGTGCGGCTGCGCCGGCCCGATTCGTCGACGAACACCGGGACGTCGGACGCCGACTCGGAACCGTCGGCCCGCCCCCGCTGCAGCGGATCGAGCTGGACCGTCACCTCTCCGGCGTCGTGGTCCTCGCCGGCCGAGCCGCCGGGGAGCTCTCCCCAGGGGTCGCGCAGCTCGCTCGACCGTTCGTTTTCGGAAAGCCCGTTCGAGACCTTCGAGGCCGGAAGCGGTCCGTTTTCTCGTGGTAAGTCCATCAGGGACCGGTATCTTCCGCTCTCTCCCGGCGCGGACATCAGAGGTTGCCCCACGGCCCCGGAAAAGCTCTGGAATGCTGCCCCCACGACCGGCACGTCCCGCGTCGGGGGTGCCGCCTCCGGCCACTTCGGTTGGGCGTCTTCTCGCCAATTCTTCACTTGCGCACTTCCCCCCACGGAACTGTTCTGGGTGACCACGACCCTGAGCACAGCCGATGGAACCAGGCCCCCACCTGGCTCTCGCGCCCCATTTACCCCATTGCGCTCAGGTCGACGAATCTAGCGCAGGCATGGGCCCTCTGTTTGCGTTGTGTCATTTATGGTCAGAAGTCATGTTCATGCCTATGGCTGAAAACAGGCCCTTGACGGACCATCGGAACTCCACTGCGGAGACGTCACGCCGGCCCGCGGGACATCGAAGCCCACCGCGCGCCGAAGGGACCAGTCCCTTTGGACCAACCGGCGACATGTGCGGACAAAGGGGCCGGAAGAAGGGGAGCGGCGGGCATCGGCCCAGGCATGGCTGGAAAGCCCCGTACCGCACAAGGTGAATTTGCACTATTCGTCCGTGATCGGCCGAGCGGCTCCCGTGGCGTCCTGCCCGTCGGGGGCCGTCAGCGCCCCGCGAGACGGGTACGCCCACGGGGAGTCGGGCCCCGCACCTGCTTGACGCCCGCGGACGCGGCCGGCAGACGGAAGTCAGGAAAAACAGAAGACCCCGCCCCCCTGAGAGGGGCGGGGTCTTCATGTCACATGGGATGAGTGGAGATGGCGGGAATCGAACCCGCGTCCAACGGTGCAGAATCAGGGCTTCTCCGTGTGCAGTTCGCTGTGATTTTCTCGGCCCCGGCGATCACGCGAACAAGTCGCCGACGGGCCCAGTCACTGTTTGATTTCCCATCGAACCCCGTGACCGGGCTCGATGGTTTAGTCCCCTAGATTATGCCAGGATCCGGATCGGGAACACTTCCGGGCTGACACCCATTAAGGGTCCTACACTCACTGCTTATTAGGCAGCGAGGGCGTAGGACTGGGAATCGCTCTTGATATTGGCGATTATTTTTTGCGACATATGGTTTACGAGATCATTGCCGCTTCCTCGACACGCTTCCCCTGCTTCAACAGTCGCTGTCGAAACCGATCATCCCCATGTTGATTTTTCAATCCCTCCGAGGAGGGCCCGTGCCCACTGCGGGGCACATCTGACATCGTACGTGACCAACGCCCGTCGGTGCCACTGTATTCCCGGAGGCCTCCCGGGGCCGTGCACCCGGTGGGCCGCAGGCCCGGCGGCTGTGCCCGCCCGGCCGGACCGCCCGGCTGTGCCCGTTCGGCTGTGCCCGTTCGGCTACGCCTCGCGCTGCTTGCGCTTGACCGCCGCGATCGCCCGGTCCGTCTCCCGGCGGTCCTGCTTCTCGCGCAGGGTCTGCCGCTTGTCGTACTCCTTCTTGCCCCGGGCCAGCGCGATCTCGGCCTTGGCCCGGCCGTCCCTGAAGTACAGGGCGAGGGGCACGATCGTGTGGCCCGTCTCCTCGGACTTCACCGCCAGCTTGTCGATCTCCTCACGGTGCAGCAGCAGCTTGCGCTTGCGGCGCGCGGAGTGATTGGTCCAGCTGCCCTGGCTGTACTCGGGGATGTGGGCGGCGTGCAGCCACGCCTCGTCCCCCTCGATCTGGACGAAGCCGTCGGTCAGCGAGGCGCGGCCCTGGCGCAGCGACTTGACCTCGGTGCCGGTGAGGACGAGGCCCGCCTCGTAGACGTCGACGATCGCGTAGTCGTGCCGGGCCTTCTTGTTCTGCGCGACGATCTTGCGCTTGCCGTCCTTGGCCTTGCCGGACGCGGCCGCCCCGCCCTGCTTCGGCTGGGACTCCTTCGGTACGTACATTCCCTTGCTCATAGTCCCGCCATTTTCGCATCCGGAGGCGGGCTGAGGGAAAGCCGATTACGCGACCGCGCGCGGAACGCCCGCAGCGTGCCCGCCCCGGTCCGCTCAGGACGCGTCGCCCAGTCCACTCAGCACCGTCTGCGCCCGCTGCAGCGCCCCGTCGTCCGCCTCCAGGTCGGGTGTGATGCCCCGGCCGTCGACGGCCCGGCCGGACGGGGTGCGGTAGTGCCCCACGGTCAGCTCGGCGACCGAGCCGTCGGGCAGCCGGCGCGGCATCTGCACCGAGCCCTTGCCGAAGGTGCGCGAGCCCACCACGACCGCGCGGCCCCGGTCCTGCAGCGCGCCGGTGACCAGCTCGGCCGCGCTCATCGTGCCGCCGTCGACGAGCGCGACCAGCGGACGGACGGTGTCGCCGCCGGCCTCGGCGTGCAGGACGCGCTGGTCGCCGTCGACGTCATAGGTGGCGACGAGGCCGCCGTCGAGGAAGGCGGACGCGGCCGTGACGGCCTCCGTGACCAGCCCGCCGGAGTTGCCCCGCAGGTCCAGCACGATCCCGGCGCCGGACGGGGCGTGCGCGACGGCGCCCCGGACGCTGTCGCCGACGCCCTTGGTGAACGCGGCGACGGTGATGACGGTGACGCCGCCGGAGACCTCGTGGACGGCGACGGAGTCCGTGGACAGCAGCGCCCGGCGCAGGGTCTCGGTCCACGCGCGCGTGCCGCGTTCCAGGCCCAGACGGACGGCGGTTCCTGCGGGCGCGTCCTTCACGTCGCCGCGCAACAAGGAGACGACCTCGGTGACCGGGAGGCCGTCCACGGACCGTCCGTCGACGCTGCGCAGCCGGTCACCCGCGTGGACCCCGGCGGCCGCCGCGGGCGACCCGGACTGCACCTTGGTCACCTCGATCCGGCCGTCCCGCTCCCGCCGCGCCTCCAGGCCGACGCCGGTGTACCGGCCGTCGAGGGAGTCCTCGAACTCCTGGTACTCGCCCTCGGAGTAGACGGCCGCCCAGCGGTCCCCGCTGCGGCTGACCGCGCGCTCGGCGGCCTCCATCGGGGACTTGCCGTCCGCGGCGGCCTTCTCGGCGGCCCGCGTCACGTCCTCGGCGTGCCCGGCGGCGGTGGACGCGGCGGCGCCGGAGGAGCCGGCATGTCCCTCCCCCCACTGCTGCGGCAGCGATCCGGTCGCCGCCCCGGCGACGAGCACGCTCGCGAACACCAAGGTCAGGGCGGCCCCGCGGCCGAGACGGCGAGGCTGACAGAACGGATCACGGCCTGACATGGCGGTGAGTCTAGGGGAACGCGCAGGGCCGTACGGTCGGTTGACCGCACGGCCCTGCGGGGCGTGCGTCACACTCCGAGGCGCGTGCGTCACACCTTGAGGTACTTGCGCAGCGCGAAGAACGCGGCCAGTGCGGGCATCAGCAGGCTGGTCGCGAGGATCAGCGGAAGCTTCGTCAACACGGCGTCCCAGCCGATGAAGTTGATCAGGTTCAGCTTCTCGGACAGGGCCAGGCCGTGGTCGATGATGAAGTACCGGCCGATCACCAGGAATCCGCAGGCGACCGTGCCGCCGATGAGTCCGGCGACCGCGGCCTCGGCGATGAACGGCGCCTGGATGTAGAACCCGGAGGCGCCCACGAGCCGCATGATGCCCGTCTCGCGCCGACGGCTGAACGCCGAGACGCGCACGGTGTTGACGATCAGCATGAGGGCCACCACGAGCATCAGCGCCATGACCGCGCGCGCCGCCCAGTTCATGCCGTTGAGGAGTCCGAAGAGGTTGTCCAGGATGCCCTTCTGGTCCTGCACGGACTGCACGCCGTCCCGCCCGTCGAAGGCGGTCGCGATGACCTGGTACTTCTCCGGGTCCTTCAGCTTGATGCGGTACGACTCCTGCATCTGGTCCGGCGTGAGGGAGCTGGCCAGCGGGGAGTCGCCGAACTGCTCCTTGTAGTGCTTGTACGCGTCGTCCTGCGACTCGTACGTCACCTTCTCGACGACGGCCATCTTGTCGAGGTCGGACTTGATCTGCTTCTTCTGGTCAGCGGTGACCGCGCCCTTGGCACAGTTGGGGTCCGACTCGGCGTCGCTCTTGTTGCAGAGGAAGACCGAGACGTTGACCTTGTCGTACCAGTAGCCCTTCATCGTGTTGACCTGATCGCTCATCAGGAGCGACCCGCCGAAGAGCGCCAGGGACAGGGCGACGGAGACGATGACGGCGAAGGTCATCGTCAGGTTGCGGCGGAGACCGACGCCGATCTCCGACAGTACGAACTGGGCGCGCATGGCGTGTTGTTCAGGCCTTTCCGGGGACGCCCGCGAGGGCGGGCGCGATGGCGGGGGCGGTCAGTGCTGGTAGCCGTAGACGCCGCGCGCCTGGTCACGGACGAGGCGGCCCTGCTCCAGCTCGATGACGCGCTTGCGCATCTGGTCCACGATGTTCTGGTCGTGAGTGGCCATCAGCACGGTCGTGCCCGTCCGGTTGATCCGGTCGAGCAGCTTCATGATGCCGACGGAGGTCTGCGGGTCGAGGTTGCCGGTGGGCTCGTCCGCGATCAGCAGTTTGGGCCGGTTCACGAAGGCGCGCGCGATGGCCACGCGCTGCTGCTCGCCGCCGGACAGTTCGCCCGGCATCCGGTCCTCCTTGCCGCCGAGCCCGACGAGGTCGAGCACCTGCGGCACGGACTTGCGGATCTCGCCCTTGGACTTGCCGATGACCTCCTGCGCGAAGGCGACGTTCTCCGCCACCGTCTTGTTCGGCAGCAGCCGGAAGTCCTGGAAGACGGTCCCCAGCTGGCGGCGCATCTGCGGCACCTTCCAGTTGGAGAGGCGGGCGAGGTCCTTGCCCAGCACGTGCACCTGACCGTGGCTGGTGCGCTCCTCACGGAGGACCAGCCGCAGGAAAGTGGACTTTCCGGAGCCGGAGGACCCGACGAGGAAGACGAACTCGCCCTTCTCCACCTCGAGGGAGACATCCCTGAGTGCGGGGCGGGTCTGCTTGGGGTAGACCTTGGAGACGTTGTCGAATCGGATCACGGATGCACCACGGGTCGCCGGGGGTAGATGAGCGTGACCATACGCGAACCGGGGAGGGCGGCGCAGGCGTCGCAAGGGGTTGAGTGGGGCTTGTACGTTTTTGTACGGGACTTTGTCCACCCTCCGCTCTTCGGGTGAGCCGCGCGGCCCCCGGAGGAACCTGGCACAGTGGAGGGGGAACGTTCCCGTTCCCCGAAGCGTTGTGTCGATGGAACCGGTGCAAGGAGGGCGAGGCGCATGACGTACGACCGGCTGGTGTGCGCTAACTGCGCTGCGCCCGTGAGCGAGGGCCGGTGCCCCGTGTGCCGCGCGAACCGTGAGCGGCTGCAGCAACAGGACAACTTCCTCGCGAATCTGAACCCCATGGCGCTGATCGCGCTGCTGGCGGTGCTGGTGGCGGCGTTGGCGCTGCTCGCCCACCAGACCGCGTAGTCCCGGACGGAACAGTCGAAGGGGCCCGGAGCTGATCGCTCCGGGCCCCTTCGCGCGTACGTCATGTACGGACGCGGCTACCCACGGTCAGGCAGCGGCCCCGCCGCGACCGGCCGCGAGACGCGGCAGCACACGGAAGCCGATGCCGCCGGCGATCATGGTGGCGGCGCCGATGATCAGGAACGTGGTCTCGCCGGCGCCGGTCTCGGCGAGCTCCTTGCCACCGCCCTGCGCGGTGGTGTCGGCGGCCGCGTCCGAGGTGTCGGTCAGCGCGGAGCTGCCGACCTCCTGGGTCGAGGCGCCGTCGGTGCCGGTGCCGCCGACGGTGGAGCCACCGGTGCCGCCCGAACCGCCGGTGGCGGCGGAGCCGCCGGTGGAGTCGTCGCCGCCGGTCGTCGAGCCGCCGCCCGTCGTGGAGCTGCCACCGGTGGTGCCGGTGCCGCCGGTCGTCGTGGACGAACCACCCGTGGTGGAACCGCCGGTGGTGGTGGACGAACCGCCCGTGGTGGACGAACCACCGTTGGTGGAACCGCCGTTGGTGGTGGACGAACCGCCCGTGGTGGACGAACCGCCCGTGGTGGACGAACCGCCCGTGGTGGACGAACCACCGGTCGTGGTGGTGGAACCGCCGGTCGTCGTGGTGGAACCGCCGGTGGTCGTCGAGCCGCCGGTCGTGCCGGTACCGCCCGTCGAGCTGGTCCCGCCGATCGACACCGAGCCGCCGACGGAGGCGGTGCCTCCGGTCGAGCCCGAACCTCCGGTCGTGCTGGTCGAACCACCGGTCGTGGACGAACCGCCCGTCGTGGTCGGGTCGCAGTCAGGAGCGGTGACGATGTCACACGGTTCGCCGCCCGTACCCGGCTCTTCAGGGCCCCCCACGGTCGCGACAAGGCCGCTGAAGCCACCCTCGTCCCCGGCGGCCGAGGCGACCCCGGCGACCGTCAGCGAGGCGCCCGCGGCGATCACGGCACCGGCGGCTATGCGCGCGACCCGGATCCGTGTCTTCTTCGTCATATGGTTGCTACCCCCAGTAGCTGAATCGTCGATGAGGCCGCGCTCGGGGCTGGATCGACGGAGGTAGCTGAGATCTAGCTGAAGCCCCCCGGTTCACATGCGCCCCGCAGATACGCATGCCACACTGCACCTTCCCCATTTTTCCCAGCAGCGTCAAGGTCGTTGCGCACGCAATGTCCAAGTCAGGGGGCTTTGCGCGACATCGGTGCTGTGAATGTGACCTAAAAGGCAACCGCCCCTGATTCAGGGGCGGTTGCCTTGTCGACAAACCTACTTCTCCTGCTGCTTGCGCCAGCGAATTCCGGCTTCCAGGAACCCGTCGATCTCGCCGTTGAACACGGCCTCGGGGTTGCCGACCTCGAACTCGGTGCGCAGGTCCTTGACCATCTGGTAGGGGTGCAGGACGTACGAACGCATCTGGTTTCCCCAGGAGTTGCCGCCGTCGCCCTTGAGGGCGTTCATCTTCGCCTGCTCCTCCTGGCGGCGCCGCTCCAGCAGCTTGGCCTGGAGGACGTTCATCGCGGTCGCCTTGTTCTGGATCTGCGACCGCTCGTTCTGGCAGGAGACGACGATGCCGGTGGGGAGGTGGGTCAGGCGCACCGCGGAGTCGGTGGTGTTGACGCCCTGGCCGCCGGGACCGGAGGACCGGTAGACGTCCACCCGCAGCTCGGACTCGTCGATCTCGATGTGATCGGTGGTCTCCACCACGGGGAGGATCTCGACACCCGCGAAGGAGGTCTGCCGACGCCCCTGGTTGTCGAAGGGGGAGATGCGTACGAGCCGGTGCGTGCCCTGCTCCACGGAGAGGGTGCCGTAGGCGTACGGGATCTGCACGGCGAAGGTGGTCGACTTGATGCCGGCCTCTTCGGCGTACGACGTCTCGTAGATCTCGGTCTTGTAGCCGTGCTGCTCCGCCCACCGCAGGTACATCCGCTGGAGCTTCTCCGCGAAGTCGGCGGCGTCGACGCCACCGGCCTCGGCGCGGATGTTGACGAGCGCCTCACGGGCGTCGTACTCCCCGCTGAGCAGCGTGCGCACTTCCATCTCGTCGAGCGCCTTCTTGACGGAGACGAGCTCGGACTCGGCCTCCGCGAGGGCGTCCGGGTCGTCCTCCTCCTGGGCCATCTCGAACAGCACGGCGAGATCGTCGATCCGGCCGCGCAGCGTGTCCGCCTTCCTGACCTCGGCCTGGAGGTGGGACAGCTTGCTGGTGATCTTCTGCGCCTCGTCCGGGTTGTCCCACAGGGACGGCGCGGCCGCCTGCTCCTCGAGCACGGCGATGTCTGCCCTCAGCTTGTCGAGGTCCAGAACGGCCTCGATCGACTCCATGGTCGAGGAGAGGGACTTGAGCTCTTCGGATACATCGACGACTGCCACGCCTCCCAGCGTAACGGCTCCGCCAACCGGGGAGTGCCGGGCGCCGCCGGCGGGCCCGGGCGGGCCGCGGTGGCGGGCCCCGGCGCCCCGGCCGTCACGGCGCCGTCGGCGCCGAGTTCTTCGTGTCCTGCGGGGTGGCGCCCCCGTCGTCGCCGGAGGTGGCCGCCCAGGTTCCGACCCCGACCGCCGCGGCCAGCGCCGCCGCGGCCACGCCGAGCGTGATCCGGCGCCGTCGCGTGGCGGAACGGTTCCGTGCCGACCCCGGACGCGGCGCGCCGGGGGCCCCGGGCCCCCCGGGCCGCCCGGGGGCGCCCCCCGCCCGCTAGTACGGCGCGGGGGCCCCCCAGGAGGGGGGGGGGGGCCCGT